>DYNT01000094.1 GCA_020720905.1 Micavibrio aeruginosavorus | reverse complement strand
CCAGTGACTATCTGGACGCCATAACAGCTTTGGGAAGTTATCTTAAAACAAAATTTGTTGATGAAGAAATGGGGCTCACCTATGAAGGCGTTCGCATGCGCGCCGCCAAGGTGCGCACAGCAGGCGGGTTGCTCTGGGCCTCTCTTCGTAAAATTAATTCCATCCCACCGATGATCGAAAAATTGGGCTTCCTCCCTGCCCTCGTCCCCCATTTACGGGCTTTAGGAAAACGTCACGGGTTAATCCTCCTTTGCGGCTCAACAGGACAAGGCAAAACAACAACGGCATGCTCCTTTTTAGCAGATTTCCTCAGCAACTTGGGTGGCGTCGCCTTCACCATCGAAGATCCAGTCGAATATGATCTTGAAGGTCGCCACAACGAACATGGCTTTTGCTATCAGATTGAAGTGAAAGAGGATCACGAATGGGCCGCTATGCTTAAACGCAGCATGCGCTGGCATCCACGTTATATCTTTGTGGGAGAACTGCGCACCCCCGAAGCCGCCAACCAGCTTCTTCGTGCGGCAACATCGGGTCACCTCGTCATCACATCGATGCATGCCGGAAGCATTGAAGAATCGCTTGAAGGTCTCTTACAGTTAGCCGAACAAGCCGTTGGCGAACGCGCCACAACGCTCTTGGCCACGGGGCTCACCGCTGTTATCCATCAAACCATCATGCCACAAGGCCTTCACGCGCAGTTCTTTATTACGGAGCCGCATAATCAAGCATCACCTTTCCGCAACTGTATCCGTGAAAAACGAATTGGCCAAACACGCACCTTTATGGATCAGCAAATGGGTCTGCTCTTGCAACACGGTAAACTTTTCAGAGATAGCTCTTCGGTCTAAATCCAATCTCATGGTCTTGTCTGTGGCCATGTAAGGGCGATAAGAGCGCCGCCGCCTTGCCTATCTTGCAAGATCAAGGTTCCGCCATGATCCTCCATAATCTTTTTAACGATGGCAAGGCCAAGCCCCGTCCCCTTGCTGCGCGTTGTGACGTAGGGCTCGGTCAGCTTTTCGCGCTCCTGCACGGGTAGGCCGCGCCCGTTATCCGCGACGCTGAGCGTCACCAGACCGTCCTCCACACTCAACGACAGAATAATTTCTCCCATAGGTAACCGCTCATCCCCCTTGGGCAGAGGCCTTCCGTCAATAGCCTCGGCGGCATTCTTAAGCAGATTGGTCAGGGCTTGCGCCAGTTGTCGCTCATCGCAATCCGCCATCACCTTGTCATCGGGTAGGCTTTGGAAATAGTGAATATCCGCCCGCGTTGAGCTTTGCAAAAACAGCGTTTGCCGACACAAAGCCCTTACATCGTTCCGCCGAATGACAGGGGTGGGCATACGAGCAAAGTCTGAGAACTCATCCACCATGCGGCCAATATCCTCAACATGGCGAATGATCGTGTCGGTGCAGGTTGCAAAGACTTCAGGATCCGTCGTGATCTCGCCCATGTATTTCCGGCGCAAGCGCTCCGCCGAAAGCTGTATGGGCGTGAGCGGATTCTTGATCTCGTGCGCGATGCGCCGCGCAACGTCGGCCCAAGCGGCCTTGCGCTGCGCCATAACAAGCTCCGTCACATCGTCAAACGTCACGACATAGCCACGCGCCTCGCCGCCTGCCATCTCGGAGGAAAGGCGCACAAGCAGCGTGCGTGGCGGAAGACCCGTTCTCTTGATCTCGACCTCGCCATCCTTCATCTTGGCGCTATGAGGCATGGCCTCTAACAAAGCCTCAATCTCTGGCGCAATCACTTTTAACGGATGCCCTGCCAAAGCCTCATCATTCGTGATTTGAAAAAACTCCATCGCGCGGGCGTTCATCATCTGGATGCAAAACTGAGCATCAAGGCCGATCACGCCAGCCGAAACGCCTTCCAAAACAGCCTCGGTGAAACGGCGGCGCAAGTCCAACTGACGGTTGGCCTCCACCAGCTCGCTGCGCTGCGTCTCTAACTGCCCCGTCATGCGGTTAAAAGCGCGTCCCAACAAAGCCAACTCATCATCGGTTTTTTGGCCATCGTTTTCCTCAACCCGCGCCGACAAATCGCCATGGCGCACGCGATCCGTTGCGCCGATCAGGGCACTGATAGGCCGCACAAGGCTAGAGGCAAAATTCAACCCAAACCAAACCGCCGTCAGCAAAAGCAACAACGCGACCACGACAAAGATCACGGTGATCATGGCGCGAATGCCAGAGCTATGCTCCTTCAAATTATTATATTCCGTCACAGCCTTTTGCGTCGTTTCCATATGCGCCAGAACTTTTGGCTCCACCAACCTGCCAACGAACAGATAGGTGTCCACAAAATTATCCAACCGCAAAAGCGCGCGCACGCGATCATCGTTATCGCTCACGACCAAAACAACCTCGCCCGCATGGGCGCGCTCGCGCATCTCATCCGTGATTGGCTCAAACGACAAGGCAAACGTCAACCCCGATCGCGCAAGGATTTTGCCCGTGCCATCGAAAACAATCACCTCGGTCAGCGATCGCAAATACGCTTGCGCCGACACCGTTTGGGCAAGACGCACAGGATCCTCGGACAGGCGCACGGCGTTGCGGTTAAGATCGTTCGCCATCGCCATGGCATCGGCGCGAAGGACTTGCTGATGCTCCTTCAAATACGCCTGCGCGACGGCTTGCGATTCATCCAAAGCCGTATGCACGCGGTCTGAAAACCAAGCCTCAACGCCATAATAGAAAAATACGCCCGCGAACATGGCCACCAAAACGGCAGGCGCGGCGGCCAGCATGGTGAACACCGCCACGACCCGCACATGAAGGCGCGAGGCCGCCATGTTCTTGCGCCGTTTGCCCCATATCCCCCAAATGCGTTGGGCAACCAGCGTGCCAAGGAGCAACATCACCGCCAAATCCGACAGCAGCAGCACGGTAACCGTCGTCGGATCGTTGCCAAAAAAGGGCGAGCGCGTCAACGCGGCATAGGTTGAAGCGCCCAAAACAATGGCGGCCATCGATAAAAAGACAGCCAGATTGTCGCGCACCCCATGGCGAAAAAACCAATCAGACATAGAGCGAAGGCGCTGTTCAAAGATTTTGATCATATCTTTTTTCCTTCTTCCCTTAATAACGATTACGTTAACAGCCTTCCTTAAACCACCCTCCCCTTGCGGGCTTGACGCCGAAGGGCGTCGAGGCTCCTTGGCTGGTCGAAAACACGAAGTGTTTTTGGGGAGGGGTCAAAAGGACAGTATGACAAACCCCTCCCCGAGATTTTCTCTCCCTACGGGATTTAAAATCTCGTGCCCTCCCGCAAGGGGAGGGCAATTTATGCAGCCTTATCTTTTGTCTTTGGCTTGGGCTCGTTGCTCTCCTTCTTCCCTTTGCCGTCTTGGGCTGCGGCTGCGCGGCAAGGCAATGCCTCTCTCAGTCATCTTCTTGCGAAGCGTGTTGCGGTTCAAGCCCAAAAGAGCAGCGGCGCGAATTTGATTCCCGCCACAGGCCTCCAACGCCAAAACGATCAAGGGCGTTTCAACCTCATGCAAGACACGATCATACAGACCCGAAGCGGGCAAAGCGCCCTCATGCGCCGCAAAATAAGCGCTTAAGTGACGCTCAACCGAAGCCGCCAACCCTGCCCTTTTCTCGCTGTCGTGTAATCCCGTCATGCTCGCCCCGTTCTTTCTATCGTCAGACATCCGTCATTGCGAGGCCTCGTAGAGGCCGTGGCAATCCATCTCCTGCATTTTCCACCATCGACCTTGCTGCCCCTTCAGGCGATGGATCGCCACGCTCCTTGCAGTCGCTCGCGATGACGGTGAAGGAATGATGATGACGCAATCCCCCCCCAGTCCCTAAAAGAATCCCTCCACCATTCGCCTCACCTCACTCGCTTCGCTGGCATGGTTGACCGCGCCGCGAAACTCTGCCGCGTCCACCATGCCCTTGCTGTACCACCCCATATGTTTGCGTGCGATCCGCAAGCCTGCGTACTCGCCATATGTTTCCAACATGTCCTCAAAATGACTCAAAACGATAGCACGCAAAGCGGCGGCATCGGGCACAGGCGAAGCCCTGCCCGTCGTCATAAAGTCCATCACCTGCCGCAAAAGCCAAGGCTTGCCATACGCGCCGCGCCCTATCATCACGCCGTCCGCGCCGGAAAGCATCAAGGCCTCGACGACATCCTCAATCTCGCGAATATCGCCATTCGCAATCACGGGAAGGCTCACCGCCTCCTTCACCGCACGAATGGCCTCCCAATCCGCTTGCCCGCCATAGAATTGCTGGCGCGTGCGGCCATGCACCGTGACCATCTGAATGCCGGACTCTTGCGCGATCTTGGCAAGGCGCGGCGCGTTCAGGTTTTCATGGCTCCAGCCAAGGCGCATCTTGACGGTCACGGGAATGGACACCGCGCCGACAACAGCCTCCATAATCCGCGCGGCCTTGACCTCATCCTTCATCAGGGCGCTGCCAGCTTCACCATTCACAATCTTTTTGGCGGGACAGCCAAAGTTGATATCCAGAATCCTCGCGCCGCGATCCGCGTTCAGCTTGGCGGCCTCGGTCATCACGGTCCCATCGCTGCCCGCCAATTGCACCGTCAGGATATCGTCCTTATCGGCGGGCAGGATCATCTGCATCGTTTTGCGCACATGGCGGATCATCGCTTGGCTAGCGATCATCTCGGACACGACAAGGCCAGCGCCAAAGCGCCGCACCAGCGTGCGAAAAGGCCTGTCCGTCACGCCCGCCATCGGCGCAAGGATCACGGGCACGTCAATCACCTCACGCCCCAGACGGATGGGTGCGAGGGGGCGAGGCATCGTCAAGCCAGCAGAGGGTTCAGGGTTCAGCATTCAGGGTTCAGGGTTCAGGGGTTATAGTCAAACCAGATAACATCCATCCCCTTTCGTCATTGCGAGCGACCGCAGGGAGCGCGGCAATCCATCACCTATAATTTCCATCATTGACTTTGGTCAGCCATTTCAGGAGATGGATCGCCACGTCGCCTTTTCAAGGCTCCTCGCGATGACAATTTTTGGAATTACGGAAATCATCTGGTTTGATTACAAAAAAGCAAAAATCCCAATAGCATTTGCCTAAAAAACAGGCAACACTAA
>DYNT01000093.1 GCA_020720905.1 Micavibrio aeruginosavorus | reverse complement strand
GTCATCAGGTCTAGAGCTTGTGCTGGCGCTGGACAATACGGGCTCCATGTCAGGCAGCAAATTGACATCGTTGAAAGCGGGGTCAACATCGTTGGTCAATATCTTGTACGGCACGAAAACAACGGTGCCTAACTTGTGGATCGGCCTTGTGCCCTTCTCGCAAACCGTAAATATCGGCACGTCGCGCACTTCGTGGATTGATCAAACCAACTTTGCGACCCTGAACTGGGGCCCCACGACATGGAGAGGCTGCGTTGACGCGCGCGATGCAAGCAATCGCGATAAAATCGACGATCCACCCACAGTGCAAACCTATAAGGTTTACTATTCCCCAAGTACGGATAACAGACCAGCGCCGTACAATACGTCTACTTATACCTCTGCGAATAAGTGGGTGACATCGCGCTATAGCGATGGAACGCCCAAGACCTATGCCAGCATCACATCAACGCGAGGCCCTAACGCCTATTGCCCGCAGGTGATGACACCTATGACATCGAATAAAACAACCATCCTTAACGCCATCAACAGTATGGTGGCCGTTGGCAATACGCACACCAATCTGGGCGCTCTATGGGGCTGGAACATGCTTTCCCCACGTTGGCGCGGTCTATGGGGGGGCGAGATGGATGCCAGTAGCCTGCCCCTTGACTATGGAACAAAACACATGAACAAAGCCTTGATCCTCTTGACGGATGGAGCCAATACAATGAGCCAGCCAACTTACACCGCCTATGGCTACCTCAGCGATGGAAGGCTGGGGACAACAACCAGCACATCTATTGCCACGACAGCGTTAGATACAAAGCTCTCGACCCTTTGTACCACGATGAAAAACGAAGGCATTTATATCTATACCATCGCGCTAGGCAACCCAGGAACCAGCATTCAAAACAAGTTGAAAGCTTGTGCCTCGGCTGAGAATTATTACTTTAACTCTCCCTCTTCATCGGATCTTGAAGGGGTGTTTAATCAAATCGCAGACTCGCTCTCCAGCCTGCGCGTAAGCCAATAGGTTTGTCAGGAAGGCCCTGCTTGCAGGGCCTTCTTAACGTTTTAACCATTTTTATTCATGAAAGTATTTTTATTTGTTGCGATGCCGTTACGTTAAGCTTAACATTAGGTGTTCCTAAAGGATTTTCATGTATCCTTTTCTTGTCATCACAATACTTTCAAACGGAGTTATATCATGCCACAGACCAATGCATCATTCAGCACCGATGGCGATCAAGTCCATATCGTTCGCTCTACTGAACGCCAAAGAGAGATGGATAAACTCCCTTCCCCTAAAACGCGCCGTTGGGTTATGCGCCGTAAGGCTCAGGTTGTGACGGCTGTGCGGAACGGCATTATCTCTCTTAATGAAGCCTGTGAGCGTTATCATCTGTCCGAAGAAGAGTTCAAATCGTGGTCATTCCTTCTCGACAGCCACGGTGTTCACGGCCTTCGCGCCACGCGCATTCAAGAATATCGCGGCGTAGCGGAATAACCTCTCTCCTAGAACGCTTTTCCAACCGCGAGCGCGACCCAAACGATCAGGCCAAAGTCGCGGTTGGCTTTGAAGCGCCTGAGGCTGTTGGCAGGATCATCTATTTGCCACGTTGCCAACTGCCAAAAAGCGTGCAAGACCGCCAGCGCCAGCACACCATAAAACGTTGTGCCTAAGCCTGTCATCAACCCAATCAGCACAAAAAGCATAAAGAAGGCCGCGTAGAAAAGCGCGATTACGGGACGCGCCTGCGTCCCCAGCTTCAGCGCCAGTGATTTGATCCCTATCTTCGCATCATCGTCTTTGTCTTGATGCGCATAGATCGTGTCATAGCCCAGCGTCCAGAAAATGCCAGCCCCATAAAGCAAAAGAGCGGGCGCTTCCACCTTGCACTGAACCGCGCTCCACCCCATGAGAGCCCCCCAATTGAACGTAAGGCCAAGAACAAACTGCGGCCACCACGTCACGCGCTTGGCCAAAGGATAGGTCAGCACCAAAGCCAGTGAAGCCACGCCCAACTTGATAGTGAAGGCATTAAACTGCACCAACACGGCAAGGCTCAGCAGCAAAAGCGCCGTCACGAATAACAGCGCCTGCCACGGTTTGACCTGACCACTTGGCAAGGGGCGCGTGGCTGTGCGCGCCACCTGTCCGTCAAGATGGCGATCATAAAGATCGTTAATCGCGCAGCCTGCGCCGCGCATAATCAGCGCCCCAAGCGCAAAGAGTGTGAGCAAAACAGGAGAAGGCAACCCATCACTAGCCAGTGTCACACTCCACAAGCATGGCAACAAAAGCAGCCATGTGCCAATCGGGCGATCAAGCCGCATCAGCCGCGCATAAGGCCGCACAGGCGCAGGCAAGAAACGGTCGATCCAATCGCCCTCGAGAAGATCCGTGTGCGGAGTCATGATTCTACTTCTTCTTTTTCTTGCGGACAAAGCTGACGCTGCCGACTTCATCAAGGATATGCGTTTCGCGGCGTTGCTCTTCGGCTTCTTCCTCTTCAAGGCGAGCTTTTTCAGCCAATTCATAGCGCTTTTGCTCTTCGAAAAGCTCGGCCAGTTTATCCCGCGCAAGGTTCACGGCCAGCTCTACCGTTCGTTTTCTTTTCTCAAGAACCTCTAAACGCTTCAGCACGCCTTTAAGATAAAGATCATAATTCATCGCCACGTCTGGTTCTTGACGCACCAGCGCCGCTTGCTGCGCTTGCTCCTCACGTAACGCGTCAACCTGCGCTTGAATCTCCGTCAATTGTTTTTGAAGATTCGCCAAAAGAACGCGCTGTTCATCCACCTTGGTCTTTTGCAGTTTAATCAGCGTGGCAAGGGATTTCATGCCAGCCCCCACCCCTTACCGTCATCCCGCTGAAAAGCGGGATCCAGCGCCGCGCGTCCGCGCGGCATAAGAGTCATAGACTCAAAACATTTCAAGCGTTGACAATAAAAAAGAAAACAAATGGGATCCCCGCCTTCGCGGGGATGACGAGACGAGAGTGGCGTTTGAGTACAGGAGAAAAACGGCGAAAAGGCTCGTTTTGTTCCATTCCTTGCCGCAAAAAATACTGTCATCCCAGCAAAGGCGGGGATCCCATTTTCTTGTTTTTTTCTGTTCCAGAAAACCAACTTTTGAAGTGGAAGAGGTATAAAGGAGGCAACAACAAACAACAGGAGCATAAGAAAAATCATGTTCTACTCCAAGGCACGCCCAGAATCTGCGCCAGCTTTTCATAGCCGCCGCCCAGATTATCGCTTTCATCCTTGCCTTGGCGCAAAAAGGTTTCGATGGGCTCATAAAAGTTGATGGCCTCATCCACCTCGCGGTTGGTTCCTTTGCGATACGCGCCAAGGCGGATCATCTCGGCCATGTTTTCATAGGCCGCCAAATGCCGCCGTGCCATATTGACTAGCGTGTTTTCAGGTTCATTGTTGCAGGCAGGCATCGTCCGCGAGACGCTGCGTAAAATGTTGATGGCTGGATAACGGCCACGCTCGGCGATTGAGCGCTCCAATACAATATGGCCGTCCAAGATACCACGCGTTGCATCGGCAATCGGCTCATTATGATCATCGCCATCGACAAGAACCGTAAACAGCCCCGTGATTGACCCCGCGCCTTTGTTTGTTTCCCCAGGCCCTGCCCGCTCCAGCAATTTCGGCAATTCCGCAAACGTCGTTGGCGGATAGCCCTTGGTTGTGGGGGGCTCCCCCGCTGCAAGGCCAATTTCACGCTGCGCCATCGCAAAGCGCGTCACGCTGTCCATCAGGCAAAGGACATTCTTGCCCAAGTCGCGAAAATACTCAGCCATTGCGAGTGTCATAAACGCCGCCTGACGGCGCATGAGTGGCGCTTCATCGGACGTCGCCACAACGACAACGCTTCGCGCCAAACCTTCGGGGCCAAGATCGTCATGGATAAACTCTTGCACCTCGCGGCCACGTTCGCCAATCAACCCAATCACGGAAACGTCAGCCGAGGTATAGCGCGAGATCATGGACATCAGGATCGATTTACCAACGCCCGATCCCGCAAAAATCCCCATGCGCTGACCGCTGCAACACGTCAAAAAGGTATTAAGCGCCCGCACGCCAAGATCCAGCTTGCCTCCCACACGCTTTCTTTTATGCGCAGGCGGCGGCATGCTGCGGATCGGTTGGTGACGATCCCCCATCGGCAGCGGCAGCCCCCCATCAATCGGCTCGCCCAACGCATTGATCACACGCCCCAGCCATGCCGGCGTGGGGGAAATCGTGGGCTGCGCTTCGGCAACCTCCGCCTTGCAGCCAAGGCCTATCCCATCCAGCGTGTTAAAAGGAAGCAACAAAGCGCGATCATCGCGGAAGCCGACAACCTCGCATAAAACGCGCCGTCCGCCGCGTGCCACGATGGCGCAGCGTCCACCAAGTGATAAGTGCCGCTCAACGCCCGCGACCTCGATCAGCAGCCCTTGCACAGCCGTGACCCTACCGAAAATACGGAAGTCCGACAGTGCTTCAATATCGGCGACAAGACGACTGGATTCGTGGAGCATAGAAGAAAGACTTTCTTGGCAAAACGAAGGTAAGGTTAGCCATGAATGCGCTGTAACGCAAGGCTAGCGCCGTTTCCGATTGGCTGGAATCAGAAACGGCTCTAGCTTCTTTGTTTTATCGAGCAGCTTCACCCCCTAAGGTGTTTCACCTTAAGGGGAGCTGCTCTACCGTCCTTTGGTGCGCTCAACCGAAATGATGGCGCTGCTGGCGCGAAGCGCGGCGATAACGCTCAGCAAATGGTTGGTGTCCACAACCTCGACATCAATCAAAATATCGAAGAAATCAATGGATCTGTTGGTGATTTTCAGGTTCAGGATATTCGCGTTGCCCTTACCGATGATGGTGGTGAGCGTCCCCAACGAATTAGGCCGATTGGTGATAACAATAGAAAGCCGCCCGACCATGCCCGTGTCCTTGCCATGGCCTTCGCCCCAATCTACATTGATCCAACGCTCTGGCATATCGCGGAAGGAATCCAGCGTGTCGCAATCCGTCGTATGAATGGTCACGCCCCGCCCCGTTGAAACAATCCCGACAATGGAATCGCCAGGCAGAGGGTGACAGCACCGCGCAAAATGAACGGCCCTGCCTGGAATAAGCCCCTTCA
>DYNT01000239.1 GCA_020720905.1 Micavibrio aeruginosavorus | reverse complement strand
CCTACGCCATCATCCCCAGGCAAAAGCTGCTACACCACTCAGAGGGACACGACCCAGACAGAGCTGGTAGCGTTGCTTGCTGCTCTTCCAAGAAGACTATGATGTGTGCGCCTGGACAGTATCCCGCAACGGCATCGTAGCGGGCTCGCAACCCACATATACGGCTTGGGCGTTTTTTTGCGGACCCGCGGTCGCTGAAAGCGCTCTATCCTGTTGATTCATCCCGCTTCAGCAGTGGCCGCGCGCCCCCGCTTGCACTGAAAGCGCTCCAGTCGCGGCGCTCACCCTCTCCCCAAGGAAAACGGCCCCTTCCCCTGGGCTGTCTACCGTCATCGCGACGGATCGCGCCCGGGAACCCCCAGTAGTTCAACACGTGGATGGCGCCGAGCAGTATAGCTCCGAGCGCGGTGAAGGTGCGCGCCTGATGCTTGCCCGGCCCAGGGCAACCCGCTTGGTCGGCGTGGATTCTGTCACGCCAAAGCAATGGCGCACCGCCGTTCCTATAAAAACCCCCAAGCGCATTACAAAATTATACTTGAATAAATTTTCGCTTGATCTGTCAGTAGTTGCGCGCCTTCATTTGCCATCGGCGCGCCGTTCTTTAGAAATTCTAGAACGCCAAGGCCATGGCTGACTTTTGCTCCGCATTCTGTAAAAGGTAGCAGGAGACATCTTAGTTCGGCGGGATTTATTGGGCTTCCCGATTGGTCAAGTCCAATAATCGAAAAAATCGGCCGCCGATATAGACGTAGATCACAGCACGAAGCCTTCAAGTGTTTGACCAATTCTTTACGGACGAACGCCTCCTCGATCGTCCTTCCCCTTGCCATGCCGGGAAGATGGTCGTAGATGTGATCGCCACACAATCGAATCCAAACAGATGACTCCCTCTCGCGGAAATCTAGTAGCAATAAATGCGGCCAAGCTGAGGGCGGCAGACAGAGAATGTCCATTTTTTTAAAGAATGGCACCCCATTTGCGGCTAAATCAAGCCAATAATTTAAGGCG
>DYNT01000092.1 GCA_020720905.1 Micavibrio aeruginosavorus | reverse complement strand
CTATATCCACCTTTTCACAGCCACCATAATAACGCTTTCCGGGATAGCCTTCGGCATACTTATTGGTGAGGATGGAGCCTTGCGCTTCCAACACGGCGCGAGAGACGATATTTTCTGAGGCAATCAGCTCAATATTATTTTGCTGACGCGCCAATTCTGATTTGATTGAGGCGAACAATTCAGGATCACGCGCCTCAAGATTTTCAGAGAAAAAAGAAGAATTCAAACCACTCATACGCGTTGTCCTTTCAAGAAATTAAAGCCCACCCAAATCCGTCAGCATTTGGCAGCGATCCGCATAGATGCCGCTTAGCGCCTCCGTCGTCAAAAACACTTGCAAGCATTCAAGGGCAAGCCCCTCGCCCACCAGCTCTGCGCCCATGGCAAGGACGTTCGCGTCGTTGTGCTGCCGCGCCAGACGCGCCATAAAGCCATTCACGCACAACGCGGCGCGAACATGCGTAAAGCGATTAGCCGTCATTGCCATCGCCTGCCCCGTTCCACACACCAAGACACCGACAGCCCCCTCCTCATCGCGCATCGCTCCCGCAAGACGCACCGCGTACTCACCCGCGTTCACACGCGCTGCGTCCATCGGCCCCAAGTCCTTAACGGTATAGGATTGCCCTTCAAGGCATGCGACCAAAGTTGCTTTCAGCCCCACGCCTCTATGATCTGAGGCCAGATAGATTGTTTTTTGTGTCATAGAAGGGACATTAATGAGGCGGCACGCAAAAGCCAACCCCCTTGAAGAAAAAGGATCAAAAGGTGAACGCACCCTCATTCTTTTGGCAACGCGCCACGGCTTATGCTATAGGCTTTTGCATGATCACCAATCCCGACCTTTATACGCTGACCCTCACCTGCCGCCCCGATCAGATCGAGACGGTGGAGGCCTTGTTTGAAGAGAGCGCCTTGGCGCTCAGCATCCTGTCCCCGCCGCGTAGCGCCGCCGCGCAGGTGGAGGTTTTGCTGGACGGGGAGCCTGCGCCCGCGTGGGTGGAGGATCGTTTAGGTGGAATGGACGATGCGCCATCTTATACCATCGCGCCCGTTGGCAATTTAGACTGGATTAAAAAAGTGGCGCAAGATTTTCCGCCTCTGCCCATCGCACGGTGGACGGTTTACGGCGCAGCGCATCGCGATAAAATAACGGATTTTAAAACAGCCCTGCAGATCGATGCAACCTCGGCCTTTGGCACGGGCGAACATCCCACCACGCGTGGCTGCCTTGAGGCGCTGGATCGCCTGTTGAAGAATGAGGCATTGCCGAATCAAGAGACCCCCTCCCCTTGCGGGAGGGTCGAAGTTTTTGAAAGCGAAAGCGAGCAAAAACTTCGTGGAGGGGTCATAACGGACGCGACGAATAACCCCTCCCCGAAAATTTTGTCCCCTGCGGGTTCAAAATTTTCGACCCTCCCGCAAGGGGAGGGTGATTTTTTACCCTCTATGAATATCCTATCGGCTACGAATCCAAGTTCGGGATCTTCACCTCACCATTATTCCATGCTGGATATGGGCTGCGGTTCCGGCATTTTGGCGATGGCGTTTGCCAAGGCCGTGGACGGTGGCGTTGGTTTCGGCGTCGATATGGATGAGCTGTCCGTCACCATCGCCAATGAAAACGCCGCGATCAATGGCGTGGCAGATCGCACAACCTTTATCGTCGGCATGGGCTATGCGCCGCCGCTTGTGGAGCAAGGCGCGCCGTATGATTTGATTATGGCTAATATCTTTGCAGACCCTTTATGCGCAATGGCGGGCGATTTAAAAAACCATTTGAAAGTTGGCGGTCACGCTATCCTCTCTGGCCTTTTGAACACGCAAGCCGAGACCGTCATCGCCGCGCATTTAGCGCAAGGCCTTACGCTGACCGATCATCAAAAGTTGGGCGAGTGGTCTGTGCTTGCGCTCACGCGGTCAATGTGATCAAAATAAAACATGATTCATCTTACGCCTCTTCCGCCCCTCGCCCCGCCCTTTCATGACCGCCTACAGGCTCTTCGCACCGGGCTTAAAACGCAAGGGCTGGATGGTTTTCTTGTGCCTATGACCGACGAATACCAAAACGAATACGTCGCGCCGTATGCCAAACGCATCAAATTTCTGACGGGCTTTACCGGCTCTGCCGCCTTTGTCATCGTGCTCATGGATCGCGCCGCGTTTTTCACGGACAGCCGCTATACCCTGCAAGCGCAAGAACAACTTCCAGCAGGGCTTTATACGCTGTTGGATATGACCAAGAAAACACTTGGCGAATGGCTGGAGGAAAACCTCCTCTCGCAGATGACGCTTGGCTTTGATCCAACACTTCATACTGTCAAGCAGATTGAGCGGCTGGAATTGGCTGCCCTGAAACGCAACGCCCACCTAACGCCCGTTCAGGACAATCCCCTTGATGCGTTATGGCAAGATAGACCGCAAGCACCGTGTGAGCCGATTGTGGCGCACGACACCACCTATGCGGGGAAACCTTCTGTCACCAAGCGGCACGAACTAGGCGACACCTTGCAAAAGAAAAACGTGCAAGCCGCCGTGATCACCGATCCCGCTTCTGTCGCGTGGCTTTTGAATATGCGCGGCGGGGACGTTCCTTATACGCCGCTGCCACTGAGTACCGCCATCCTTCGCGCCGATGGCAGCGTCGAATGGTTTGTGGATCCGCGCAAAATCGCGCATAGCCTTGATCGAACCTTGGGCGGCGAGATTACGCGCCATGCGCCAGACGATTTCCCTGCCGCTCTGCGCCGCCTTGCCGAAGCCAAGGCGCGGGTTTTGATCGATCCCGATGAGACATCCTATGCCACCATCGCTTTGCTGCGCAAAGCGGGTGCACCGCTGGTTTACGAAAGCGATCCATGCGCCTTGCCCCGCGCTTGCAAAAACAACACCGAGATTGACGGCATGCGCGCCGCGCATCGGCGCGACGGCGCGGCGCTTGTCAAACTTCTTGCATGGCTGGATCAAAACGCGCCGCAAGGCGACCTCACCGAAATCGATGTTGAAGAAAAGCTGACCGCGTTTCGCGCCAGCGGCACGCTGTATCGCGGACCCAGCTTTGCCACCATTGCGGGATCGGGTCCCAATGGCGCGATTGTGCATTATCGCGCCAAACAAGAAACATGCCGAAAACTGGATCAGGGCAGCTTCCTTTTGCTGGACAGCGGCGCGCAGTATTTGGACGGCACAACGGACGTCACGCGCACGATCCCAATTGGTGAGATAACGCCCGAAATGCGTGATCGCTACACCCGCGTGCTGAAAGGTCATATCGCTATGGCCTCTATCCGTTTTCCTGCAGGAACCAGCGGCGCAGAATTGGACGTTTTGGCGCGGCAATACCTGTGGGAAGTTGGCCTTGACTATGGCCACGGAACAGGTCACGGCGTCGGCAGCTATCTTGGCGTGCATGAAGGGCCACAAAGCCTCTCGCGGCGCGGGACGGTGGTGCTTGCCCCCAACATGGTGCTCTCGAACGAGCCGGGCTATTACAAAGCCAAGCACTACGGCATACGCCTTGAGAACCTGCAATATGTTGTTGAGCTGTTTGAGATCAGCAGTCCAGAGATGGCCATGCTTGGGTTTGAGCCTTTGACGCTTGTGCCCTTTGACCGCCGCGCGATTGTGGTTGAAGCGCTCTCTCCTCAAGAAAAAAACTGGCTCAATGCCTATCACGCCCGCGTGGCCAAGGCCTTGCGTCCGCAATTGGATGAAGCTTCGGCAGCGTGGCTGACCACGGCAACAGCTGCTTTATAAGCAATGGGCAAGCGCTTTAGTTTCCCATCAAGGATCGCGCAAAGTCGGCGGCATCAAACGGCTGCAAATCCTCTATCCCCTCGCCCACGCCAATCGCGTTAATCGGCAGCTTAAAGCGATCCGCCAGCGCAACCAGCACGCCGCCCTTGGCGCTGCCATCCAACTTCGTCAGCACAAGCCCCGTGACCGTCGTCAGATCACGGAACACCTCAACTTGCGCGTGGGCGTTTTGCCCTGTCGTCGCATCCAACACCAAAAGGGTCGCATGGGGGGCCTGCGCATCAACCTTTTTGATCACGCGGCTGATTTTGGAAAGCTCTTGCATCAAATCAGCCTTGTTATGCAACCGCCCTGCCGTATCGATCAGCAGAATATCAACGTCCTCGCGCTTGGCTTTTTCCAACGCTTGATAGGCCAAAGCCGCCGCGTCGCTGCCCGCCGCGCCCGCGATCACCTCACACCCCGTCCTCTCGCCCCACACCTGCAACTGGCTGACAGCCGCAGCGCGGAACGTGTCGCCCGCAACCATCATAACCTTAAGATTCTGTGCGCGAAAAAGATGAGCCATCTTGCCAATCGTCGTTGTTTTTCCCGCGCCGTTGACACCGACCATCAACACGACAAACGGCTGTTTGCTGGCATCACGCGCCAAAGGTTTCGCGCAAGGCTCTAGGATCGCCTCAATCTGCGCGGCTAAAGCCTCCTTGACTTCTTGATCCTCAATCTCTTTGCCAAAGCGGTTTTTGCCAAAATCGGCAACCAGACGCGCTGCCACGGAAGGGCCAAGATCAGCCGTGATTAAAAGCTCTTCCAGTTCTTCAAGAACAGCGGCGTCTAAGCGGCGCTTGGTGAAAAGCCCCGTGATCCCATCACTGATTTTTGCGCTAGAGCGCGTTAGCCCGCCGCGCAGACGCGCCAGCCATCCTGTTTTTTCAGTCATTATCTTTGACTCTCTCTTCCTACAACGCGCTCGCCTTCTCGCGCCAATACCTCAACTTCAATCACGCTGCCCACCACGGCCTCAGCCTCAAGCCGCACTTCGGCAAAGGTCGGTGTCCTTGCCAACGTCGGCTGCTCAACATGCACCGCCACGCGCTGTCCCACAAGGCCGTCTAAGTGTACGATCATAGCCGCCTGCCCAACGTGCCGCAAACGGGCAGCGCGGGCGCGGCGCACCGCCATCGGCACTTGCGGCATCTTGGCCGCAGGCGTCCCCACCCGCGCAGAATAAGGAAACACATGAAGCCACGTCAGCCCTAATTCTTCCACAAGGGCAAGCGTGCCCTCCGCCATCTCATCCGTCTCACTGGGAAAGCCCGCGATCAAATCCGCGCCGAACACAATGTCGGAGCGCACCGCCCGCGCACGCGCACACAGTGCCCGCAAATCCTTGACCCTGTGCCGCCGCGCCATGCGTT
>DYNT01000238.1 GCA_020720905.1 Micavibrio aeruginosavorus | reverse complement strand
GTTCGTGAACCGGCTGTTATTCCCAAAATTTGCCAGCCCATAGTTTGCCGCATTGACGATCGTGAAACCGCTTACCGTCACATTATCTGCGAAAACGGAGAACAGGCCGTCCCTAACCTGCCCGGTTGCATTCGCCCCGTCTATGGTCGCGCCATTCGAGGTCAGTGCGATTGATTTATTCACATACACGTACTCGTGATAAACGCCGGCGGCGACGCTGACAGTATCCCCATTTTGCGCGACGCTTATTCCCCTGGTTATTGTTTTGCACGGCGTAGATTGGGCGCAGGCACCGGCATCGCTCCCGCTCGCGGATACATAGTAGGTGTTTACCGCCAGCAGGGGGGCTGTTGCAGAAGACGCCGACGCTTCGGTGTAGCCATTAAATGTCAAAACCAGAGCGGTTAGCATATTCGCTATCAGGGATGTTCGTTTGTTCATTACTTGCTTTCTCCTTCGCGGCTTTTTCCTGTGTGAAAGACCTTCGCTGCCAACCATTAACGGGCGCCGCTGATCTTGTGCGGGTGGTTTCGGTCTTCAAAAGGGATGCGCCTGCCCGGTTTTCATAGGGTAACAGATTGACCGCGCGCGGGCTGCGAATAAGGATAGTACCAATGTCATGGCGCGGTCAACGGTTTTGTCAACCTTGCACAAAAGAAAGAGAAATGCCGTTTAATTCGGGCTGGAACATAAATTTAATTAACAATCGCAAATTAACAGCCGCCCGCCTTGCATAAAAGTAAGCAAGGCGCAACCGGCTGTGTTCCCCTTGCGCAACAAGACTCCTTCTTCTTTCCTCTTTCCTCCCTTATACTTCCCCCATGCCCTCCACCCTACCCATCCTTCGCGCGCGGCGCGAACGCAGGCTTGGAAAACAAAAACGCAGCGATGAACGCGCCCGAAGTTTCGTCCTGAGCGCGGGACTTGTCGTTTCCCTGCTGCTCGGTTTCACGATCATCCTTGGCGCATTCGCCTACGCCGACCTCACCCGCAACCTGCCCTCGACCGAAATCCTGCCGC
>DYNT01000091.1 GCA_020720905.1 Micavibrio aeruginosavorus | reverse complement strand
CTTGCGCGGTTGTGGCGGCCAAGGCGACCTCCACGCCTTCCTCGCCAAACGGGCTGTGTGAGCGAGCGGATCACGTCGTCCAGCCCCTTAGCGCGAAGGGCTTTCATGGCCGCGCCCGCCGTGCCGACACCGGGTAAAATCACGCGCTCCGCCGCCCGTAAAAGCGCGGGATCATCCGTGATAACATTGTCTGCGCCCAACCGATCCAGCGCCGCTTGCACCGAAGTCAAATTGGCCACCCCGCTGTCAAGAATGGCGATCATAGGCTGCCTTTGGTAGAGGGAATCTGATCGCCTTCTTGTGCCAAGGCTTGCCGCAAGGCGCGGCCCAGCGCCTTAAACCCAGCCTCAATCTTATGATGATCGTTCTCGCCATTAAGCGTGATATGGATCGCCGCGCCCAGCGCCTCGGCAAAAGAGTGGAAGAAATGGGACACCATCTCGGTTGGCATCTCTCCCGCGCTTGGATTTTTGAACGTGCCCATAAACACGCACGCGCCGCGTCCCGATAGGTCAAGCGTGACGCTGGCCAGCGCTTCATCCAGTGGCGTGGAAAAGCCATAACGGCTAAGGCCGCGTTTGTCGCCCAAGGCTTTCTTGATCGCCTCGCCAAGGGTCAGGGCGCAATCTTCAATCGTGTGATGCGCATCGATATGCAAATCGCCCTTGCAGGTAAGGGCAAGGCCAAAGCCGCCATGCTGCGCGACTTGCTCCAGCATATGATCGAAAAAGCCGATGCCCGTGTCACTATGCGAGAAAGACGGCGCATCCAGATTAACGGTCACGTCAACCTGTGTTTCTTTGGTTTTGCGCGAAACGTGGGTCAGGCGCAGCGGTTTTTGGCTGGCGGTCAGGGTGATGCCTAGTGTCCTAAGAAGAATGTCGTTTTCCTCAGGCGTGCCCAGCGAAAAACGCAAGGTGTTGGGAAGGGCGCAGACGTTGGGGCGCACGCGGATGCCATAACGCGCCAGCAGCGCCGTGACCTCGCCCGCATCTTTAACCTGAATCAAAAAGAAATTCGTCACACTGTCAAAAATGCGCGTGATAAAGGGCGATTGAGGCAGCAAAGCCGCAACACGGGCGCGCTCTTTTTTCAAAAGGACAAGGCGCTCTTGCGCCAGCAAAAGGCCGCTGGGCGATAGCGCCTCTAACGCTGCTTGCGCGGCGCTGTGCGCGAGGGGATAGGGGGCGGTGATGCGCTGAACCATCTCAATAATCTCATCGCTTGCGATCATAAAGCCGATCCGCTCGCCCGCCAGCGCATAAGCCTTCGAAAGCGTGCGTAAAAGGACAAGATTCGGGGTGTTTTGAAGCTCGTCCTGCAAGCCCCGTGGCTCATCCGTAAAGGCAAGATAGGCCTCATCCGCGACGATGACCGAACTTGCCGCCCGCGCTTGGCACAGCGCCAGAATGTCGGCTTTGTTGACGGTGTGACCCATCGGCGCGTTGGGCGTGGGAATGAAAATCAGTTTCGTATTGGGCGTGCAGGCGGCCATAATCGCGGGCACGTCCAGCTGGCCGTTTTCTAGCAAAGGCACAGACAGCGTGGCCGCGCCTTGCGTGGCGGCAAAGACCTGATACATCGCGAACGTCGGCGGGCAGATCAGGATTTCATCCTGCCCTGCGCGGCAAAAAAGGCGGATCAGCAGATCGATGCCCTCGCTGCTGCCGCGCCCCATGGCTATTTTTTTAGCGGGTATGTCGTTGATGCATGCGATCCTGTCTTGCAGCGCGTCCATCGCCTCGCCGATATAGCGGTTCACGGGGCACAGCGAGGCTAAAGGCCCTGCGGGCGGCCACGGGTTTTCGTTGGCATCAAGACCTATGGCAGCGATCGTGCCCCCCGACAGAGTCCTTGCGGAAACATAGGGCTTCAGGGCAAAAAGGTCGGGGCGCATCAAGTTTTTCATCGTCATGGTTCCATCAAAGGATCAAAAGTGTTCGTTGGGCTCAGTTTGTAATAGCACACTATTACACTATAACGCACTAAGCAAGACTTTTACATCGGGGACACAATGATTATTGTGTCCCCATAGCAGAAAAGAGGCAAGACTTGCTATGGGGTGGAAAAAAAGAGCATGGCTCTTCTTGCTTTTCAAAGGCTTCGCCCCCATATAAAACGTCTTGGGCGTCTTGCTTGGGCAAGAGGCCTGATTCGCAGAGGGGCGCGTGCCCTTCATCTGACCCTTCCGTTGAGGTTTTTTTGATGATTACAGCGTTGGCGCGTAAGCTTTTTGGTTCCCATAATGACAGGATTTTAAGGACGCAAGATCCTTTGATCGCGTCGATTAATACGCTGGAGCCTGACGTCCTTAAGCTGGACGATGCGCAGCTTTGCGCCAAAACGGTTGAGTTTAGGGAGCGTCTGCAAAAAGGCGAGACGTTGGATGACCTTCTGCCCGAAGCGTTTGCAACAGTGCGCGAAGCGGCAAAGCGCGTGTTAGGGCAGCGGCATTTTGATGTTCAGCTGCGTGGCGGCATGGTTCTTCACTCTGGCAAAATTGCTGAGATGAAGACGGGCGAAGGCAAAACGCTGGTCGCGACGCTCGCCGTTTACCTGAACGCGATTGAAGGTAAGGGCGTGCATGTTGTGACGGTCAACGATTATCTGGCCAAGCGCGACAGCGCGTGGATGGGGCGCGTCTATGGCTTTTTAGGTCTGACGACGGGGTGCATCGTGCATGGCCTAACGGATGAAGAGCGTCAGATGGCTTATAACGCCGACATCACCTATGGCACGAATAACGAGTTCGGCTTTGATTACCTGCGCGACAATATGAAGTTTGAGGCTAAGGAGCTTTGTCAGCGTCCCTTTAATTTTGCCATCGTGGACGAGGTGGATAGCATCTTGATCGATGAAGCGCGCACGCCGCTCATTATCTCTGGCCCTGCCGAGGATTCGTCGGATCTTTATTTAAAAGTCGATGCGTTGATCCCGCACCTTGTCGAGACGAACTATGAGCTGGACGAAAAGGCTAAGACGGCCACGCTGACCGAAGAAGGCAACGTGCATATCGAAGAATTGCTGGGCGAAGACGGCCTTCTGACCCCAGGGGGCGGGCTTTATGACGCACAGAACATCACCGTTGTGCATCACGTCAATCAGGCTTTGCGGGCGCATAAGATGTTTGCGCGTGACGTGGATTATATCGTCAAGGGCGGCAAGGTCATCATCATCGATGAGTTTACAGGCCGCATGATGGATGGCCGCCGTTATTCGGATGGCTTGCATCAAGCGCTTGAGGCCAAGGAGCATGTGGCCATTCAGCGCGAAAACCAGACGCTCGCCTCGATCACGTTCCAAAACTATTTCCGCCTTTATCCCAAGTTGGCGGGCATGACGGGCACGGCGATGACCGAAGCGGCCGAGTTTGCCGAGATTTATAATTTAGAGACGGTAGAGATTCCAACAAATGTTCCCGCCGCCCGCATCGACAGCGAAGACGAAGTTTATGGCACGATGGCCGAAAAGTATGAAGCCATCGCCCTTAAAATTAAAGAATGCCAAGACCGTGGCCAGCCCGTTTTGGTGGGCACGGTTTCGATTGAAAAATCGGAAGTGTTGTCCGATCTTTTGAAGAAAAACGGCATCAAGCACAGCGTTTTGAATGCGCGTTATCATGAACAGGAAGCCACCATCATCGCGCAAGCGGGGCGCTCCGGCGCGGTCACGATTGCCACCAATATGGCAGGGCGCGGAACCGACATTCAAATGGGCGGCAATTTGGATATGCGCCTTGAACAAGAGCTGGGCGGCATCACGGATAAGGCGGACTATAACCGCCGCGCCGAGGCCATTCGCGACGATATCACCGCCGATGCTTTGAAGGCGCGTGGCGCGGGCGGCCTGTTCGTGATCGGGACAGAGCGACATGAATCGCGCCGCATTGATAATCAGTTGCGTGGCCGATCGGGCCGTCAGGGCGATCCTGGGTCATCAATGTTCTATCTGTCGCTTGAAGACGATTTGATGCGCATTTTTGGCTCAGAGCGCATGGAGGCCGTTTTGGCCAAGCTAGGCTTGCGCGGCGGCGAGAAAATCGCGCATCCGTGGATCAGCACGGCGCTGGAAAAAGCGCAGCAAAAGGTTGAGGCGCGCAACTTTGATGTTCGCAAAAATTTGCTGAAGTTCGATAACGTCATGAACGATCAGCGCAAGGTGATTTATGAACAGCGCAAAGACATCATGCAGGCGGAGTCTGTCAGCGAGACGATTGTTGATTTGCGCCACGACATCATTCACGCGATGGTGGTCACGGCCATCCCGCCCCATTCCTACCCTGAAGCATGGGCTTTAACGGGGCTGAATGAGCGCGTGTCCGATTTGTTGGCGCTGGACTTGCCTATTGTGGACTGGGGCAAGGAAGAAGGCATCGCGGAAGAGGAAATGGAAGAGCGCATCCGTACCGCCGCCGATGAAGCGATGGCGGAAAAGGTCAAAGTTGTGGGCGCAGAACGTATGGCGCAGGCGGAAAAAGCCGCCCTTTTAGGCCTTTTGGATGTCGCGTGGAAGGATCATTTGCTGGCGCTCGATCAATTGCGGCAGGGCATTCATTTGCGCGGTTATGGCCAACGCGACCCGTTCAACGAATACAGCCGCGAAGCCTTTGGCCTGTTCCAGATGATGTTGGACAGCGTGCGTGAAACCGTGACCAAATCGTTGATGCATGCCAAGGTTCGTATGCCATCGCTAGAGGAATATGCGGCTGCGCGTCACGCGCAGGAATTGCGCGAATTGCACGGTCTTGCGCCCGAAGAAATGACGCCAGAGCAATTGCAAGCCGCGCACGCACAAGCGGCAGGGCATCGCCTTGCCACGCTGCCTATGCAGCACGCGTTTGATTCGCAAAACCCCGACACATGGCACAACACGCCACGCAACGCGCCGTGTCCTTGCGGCAGCGGGAAAAAGTACAAGCATTGCCACGGCGCGGTGGGATAGGGATAACGATGAAGAAGTCCCCTGACGTTTTCATGATTGGTGGCGCCAACGGCGCCGGAAAGACAACGTCGGCCTTTTTGCTTCTTCCTCGTTTTCTTGACGCCTATGAGTTTGTGAACGCTGATGAAATTGCGCATGGCCTTAATCCGATTAGGCCAGAGACAGCCGACATTATGGCCGGTCGTCTTATGATTGAGCGAATCAAAGCCCTGATTGAATCTCGCAAAGACTTTGCTTTTGAGACTATTAATGAGAACGAAAGTAAGTTCATGAAGAATGACTCTATCCTTTTGTG
>DYNT01000090.1 GCA_020720905.1 Micavibrio aeruginosavorus | reverse complement strand
AGTTTTTGAAGGTGTCACAACAAAAACTGTCCGAAGTGTGGATGTTTTTCGATCTATCGGGACGGCAAAAAGCGCAAGCTGCAAAGGTGGCGTTGCAAGGATTGCAGGCACGTTTGGCTGACAGGATCGAGTAAGAGCAATAGGTCTATTCAAAGAAAAGACATAATGAGCGAATAGCCCTCAGCTACAGCACCCTTCTGACTTCCTGCACTTCGGGGATGAAGTGGCGGAGCATTTGCTCAATCCCGACCTTGAGGGTTACGGTTGCGCTGGGACATCCAGCGCAAGCGCCTTTCAGGCGCAAATAAACGATGCCGTCCTCATAACGCTCAAAGGCAACGTCGCCACCATCTTGCGCGATAGCAGGACGAATGCGCAAATCAAGAAGCTCATTAATCTGGCGAACGACATCGCTATCTTCGGCCTTGGCCTGCGTCAGGCTGGCGGCTGGCGCATCGTCAAGAATCACAGGGCGATCCTCGGTCAAGTGATCCATGATCGCAGCAAGAAGCGCGGGACGCAAAACAGGCCATGCGGCTCCATCGGCCTTGCGCGTGATGCTGATGAAGTCCGTGCCCAAAAAGACAGAGGCCACGCCCCCCGTGGCAAACAAAGCCTGCGCGAGAGGCGAGGCCGCCGCTTTTTCTTCGCTATCGATATCAATCGGATTATGAACCACAAGCCGAGAGGGCAGGAACTTCATGGTATCGGGATTGGGCGTATCTTCGGTTTGGATAAACATGAAAAAGTCGTTTCTTTCAATCATTAATCGTGATGGTGCACGGCATCGGCAGCATGAGCATCATGAAGCGCGTTCATAAGATGGGAATGGAAGCGATAGGGATTAGCGACATGATCGATAGGAGAAATGCCGCCCCCTGTGCCTTTGACCATCAACGTGCCAAATCCCAAAAGACGCCCTCCGATGGATTGTTCAATCGTCGCGCCTTCAACCTTGGTCATCATCAATTCATAGCTTGTTGTCGCAATAAAGCCGTGTTTGGCGATCACACGTTGATCCGTGATCACAAGCTCGGTCGATATTTGCCGGATATATGAGGCTATCAATTGAAACGCGCCAAGAGCGATAAGCCCCGCCGCGACATAGGTCGTCGCTGGCGCGACCATGGTCGCGATAGACTCTCCCAAAAACATTTTAACGGGTAGTGGCACAAACCGCCCCACCAAAAAGCCCAAAAGCGTAATGACAATTCCCATCTTATAAATAATCCAGTGCAGCTGAGTTTCATAGAGAATGGTTTCGTTCGGCTGCATTGCGCGTTTAACATAGGCTCCCATGACGCTTGCTCCTTCTTTCTTTATTCTTCTAAGGACGCTAGATACTTTTCAACCTCAAGCGCCGCCATGCACCCCATGCCCGCCGCTGTTACGGCCTGCCTGTAACGCTTATCCTTCACATCGCCTGCAGCAAAGATGCCCGCTACAGACGTTGCCGTCGAATCCGGCGCGGTTAAAAGATAGCCTTCCTCATCCATGGGCAGCTTGCCTTGAAACAACGCTGTCGCGGGCGCATGACCAATGGCGATAAAGACTCCCTCAACGTCCAGCTCTGTTAGGGCGTCTGTTTTGACATTGGCAACAGTCAAACCTGTCACGCCACGCACAGGTTGTTCAACACCGTTAATCGAGTGAACAACGCTGTCCCACAAAACGGTGATTTTAGGATTCTTGGCGATACGGTCATGCAGGATTTTTTCGCCGCGAAAGGAATCTCTGCGATGAATCATCGTGACATGGCTGGCAAGCCCCGCCAGATAAAGGGCTTCCTCCATCGCCGTATTACCACCACCAACGACAGCAACCTTCTTGCCACGATAGAAAAAGCCATCGCACGTCGCGCAGCCCGATACGCCATAGCCTTGGAAATGCTTTTCCGCCTCAAGCCCCAGCCAACGCGCCTGCGCGCCGGTCGCAATCACAACGGAATCCGCCGTATAAACCGTTTCTGAATCGCCAACGCAGCGGATTGGCCTTTGATCAAAGTCAATAGCCACAATCACATCTTGCACCAACGTCGCGCCAACGCGTTTGGCTTGCGCGGCCATCGTTTCCATCAATTGAGGTCCAGCGACAGGCTCCGCAAAGCCAGGATAATTTTCAACATCGGTCGTGATGGTCAACTGACCGCCTGGTTGCATGCCTTGGACAAGAACAGGAGCAAGGTTAGCCCGCGCCGCATAGATGGCCGCCGTATAACCGGCTGGCCCCGCGCCAATGATCAAGACTTTTGTATGTTGTATGGCCATGGGAATCTTTCCTTAACCTGAATAATGGGTTCATGAGCTTGAGAAAACAACAAGAATTTTGTCATCCCCGCGAAGGCGAGGATCCAGCTGCGCGGCCCCGTGTCAAGCACGGGGCTCGGCATCGGGCTACGCTGCTTTGCAGCTTCGACCCGACAGGCTGGATTCCCGCCTTCGCGGGAATGACAAGGTTCTTTGTTTTTCAAAAGGCTCACCCCATAACTCAGGTTTCCTTTAAAAAAGGGGCGAAGCCAAACGCAGCCCCCACCCCATAATAAATGCCATACAGGCTCTTTTTAGGCTACTGAAAAAACAAAGCCTTGATAAGCATCACGGTAACGCTCTTAGAGCACAGGACGGGTTTGCGAAAAGCGATGCCAAGCAAGGGCCGATTCGACGATGTCGTCCAGATTATAACGTGGACTCCACCCCAGTTTTTCACGAGCACGAGCAGCGTTGGCTACAAGCATGGGCGGATCGCCTGCACGGCGTGGATGGCGGCTTTGCGGCACATCGTGGCCAAGGGCACGCGAGGCCGCCTGCACGACTTCCAAAACCGTTGAACCAGTGCCTGTCCCCAGATTGCAAGCATCCGTCGCCCCACCCGCCGCCAGATAATCAAGCGCGGCCAAATGCGCCGCCGCCAAATCCAGCACATGGATATAATCGCGTAGCGCCGTCCCATCGCGCGTGGGATAGTCCGAGCCGAACAGCTTGACCTCATCCTTGACACCAAGGCCTGCCAGCAGCACGTTAGGGATCAGATGCGTTTCAGGATCATGAGCCTCGCCAATCCCCTCTTCGATCGGCGCAGCGCCAGCAGCATTGAAATAGCGCAAAGCGAGCGAGCGCATCCCCTGCCCTTCAAGCGAGCGCAAATATTTCTCAGCCAGCAACTTGGCCTCGCCATAGGGATTGATGGGGTTTTGTGGGTGATCCTCGGCAATCGGCGCATCGCTCACGGGCGTGCCGTACACGGCAGCCGTCGAAGAAAACACCACGCGCTTCACGCCCCCCGCACACAAGGCATCAAACAGCCTTTGCGCTTTGTGATAGTTGTTCTCAATATATTTGGCAGGGTTCGCAACCGACTCGCCCACTTCGATAAACGCGGCAAAGTGAATCACAGCCTCTGGCTTATGTTCGGCGCACACACGCGCCACAAGCTCAGCATCGCCAATATCACCCTCAACAAGGGGGCCATACTTGACCGCCCACGCATGGCCATTAACCATACTGTCCAAAACAATGGGTTCATGCCCCGCCTTTTTCAAGGCCAATGCCGTATGAGAGCCAATATATCCCGCTCCGCCCGTCACCAAAACTTTCATAAGATATCCTTTTTAAGATTTATCCACATCTTTTTGGCATAAAAAATTTATGAAACCATTAATGAACCTTTTTATTTCGATGACGATAGAGTTTATTGAAGCAGGAAGTTTATGAAACGGTTTATTTTTATGTCAGGGTTCAACATGGCGTCTTCGGTTGTTATGCCTTTTTTACATGATTTACCGACTAATCCTGTCGGCCGCTTGACACCCGCCACCATGATGCAAAACCTTGATCCCAAAGCGCTTCGTTGGCAGCGTCAAGGAAGGCCTTTTATTGCGGTTTATAGCGGCTCTCGTGAAGGCAAATCGCCTGACTATATGGCTACCGCCCAAGAGCTTGGCCAATCGATTGAAAACGCAGGGGGCGTAGCCGTTACAGGAGGAACTTCTCCCGGCCTTATGGGAGCAATTTTGAACAAATGCTCCAGACAGATTTGTTTTATTCCCAACCTTTTTGCCTCAAAAACGGGTGCGGGCGTTGCCATTGAAGGCGTTCATGCCCATGCGGTCAATTATGTCGTCCCCGATTTTTGGGAACGCAAGACAGCCATGACCCTGATTGCCGATACCGGCTTTGTCGTTCTTCCCGGAGGCTATGGTTCTCTCGATGAGGCTTTTGAATCGTTGATCTTTGCAGCGCAAACGAACCGCCGCATTATCTTCGTTAATCAGGGAGGCTATTGGGATAGCACTTTATCCTTGTTTAAAGCGTTTGCTGCTCAAGGCTTAATGCCCCCCGAATACATGAACTGTATTGTCAGCGCCCCCGATGCTCAGACAGCCATTAAGGGTCTCCTTCAACAACAGAAATCTTTCGCAACCCTTGCGCCGACATCACAAAAGAAAGCTATCGCGATGACAAGTTTGCGAAACTTTCTTGAAATGAACCCGCAAGCCCTCCCCGACGCGATTTTCTCCTTTATTGAAAACGCACCGCGCATTGGCGTCATCGCCTCTGGCAACATTGGCAAAGAGGACCCCGATTTCAACCTGTCCCAAAGAACGTACCGCTCCCGCTTTGTTGATAACACGTCCATGATTGCGCGCCAATTTGTTAAGGAAGGCGCGGCGCTGGTGCTTATGGGCGATCGTCGTGGCCTTCGCGCCAGAATGGCGCAGGCTGCTTTAAAGGCCGGTGGCAAAGTGATCTGGCTTCAAAGAAACCTAACGCGCCTGCCCCTGAACATTCGGTGGTTGAACGATCAGGAAATGCAAATTGACGTATCGCGCTATTTTGAAAGAGCGCGTCTGTTCGCAACGCTTGTTCAAGGCCAATGCATTATCGCAGGCGGCATTCACACGGCCAACGAAGCTCTTTCGCATGTCACGCGCAATCAAACAGGGCACGGCGATTATTGTGATGTCGTTCCGCATTGCCGCGATATGGGGCGTCCCCGCATGGTCGCCCACGCCTATGACCCACACCTTGATGACAACGGGCTTCGTTTGTGGGAGCCCTTAGCCAAGCAACTTTCGCACTGCGCCCACGAAGGCTTTATCGATAAAAAAGACTTAGGCTTGTTGCTTTTCCATAGGCGGGTCGAGTCGATTGTTGGAAAAGTTATGGACGGCCTTGGCCAACAACCTGATTTTCTGGTCGAGCTTTTTAAAATGAGAAAGCAAAAGAGAGCCTCTGCCACCCCCTGCGTTCACAAACCAAC
>DYNT01000003.1 GCA_020720905.1 Micavibrio aeruginosavorus | reverse complement strand
CGTCTTAAGGACTGGGTTAAGCGCAAGGCGAATGCCAAGCCCGCTGTTCGTATTTTCCAAAACGAAGCGATGGAAAAAGCGATGGGGTTTGGGGACGGCGTGCCAACGCTTTTTCTACCGATGGGCGTGCCGCCGTTCGTGGCGACCTATCGCGCTCAGCCGCAGACTTCTTATGACTGTGATTTTTGCTATATCGGCGTGATGTCGGCAGAGCGCCGCTCGCAAGAGATGATCGATAGTTTCCTTAAAAGGTTTGGCGCGTCTAAAAGCTTTCATCTTTATGGCGCGCCCGAACCTTTTTTGGTAGAGCGTTATAAAGAAAACCTCAACATCGTTTTTAAAGGCCGTCAAAGCCAACAGGCCGTGTTTGCTGCGTTGGCGCGGGCGCGTGTGGCCGTCAATTACTTTCCCAATCATCATCCGCATCGGCTTCAAACGCCGACCAAACTTTTGGAATATGCCGCGCTGGGGCTTCGCATTGCCTGCAACGAACAGCCTCAATCGCGCCTTATCAGCCAGCGTTATGGCCTGACGTGTTGGTGGGGCGCGGCGCAGGCTATGTTTGCTTCTATGCCGGAAGATTTAGCGTGGGTGGATAACCGCGCTTTTGATCCCACGCCGCTTTTGTGGCCCAGTGTGATCGAAACCAGCGGCATCGCCGCGTTGTTAAAAGAGAAGGAGAATGCCTCGTGCGCATGATCGTCCTCTCCCTGTTCTTGTTGCTAAGCGTGCCTGCTTTGGCGCGGGCGCAAGAGGCGGCTTGGCTCTCGCCCGTGATCGGCGAAGGGTATGGCGTTCAGGTGAAAGAGGGGCGCACAACGGATAAAGAATTAGAGAAAATAAAAGCAGCGGGGTTGTCCTATGTTCGCTTTGTGCTGCCGTGGGGCGAGGTTGAAAAAGGGCAGGGGTCTTTTGTTTGGGGTTATTTTGAGACGTTTATCAAACGGCTTCGCGCCCATGGGCTGAAGGCTGTTATCGTGCTGGGCGGTGGGCATCCCCACTACACGGGTTTTATGACCGCGCCTGAAGGCAACCTTGATCAAACGGATAAGTATTTGATGGCGCCAGCCTCGCCCGTGGCCGTGGAGGCTTTTGCCCGTTATGCCGCCAAAACAGTGGCGCATTTTGATGGACAAGACATTATTTGGGAAATTTGGAACGAGCCGGATTCGGATCGTTTCTGGGCCCCCAAGGCAGACGCGAAGGCCTATAGCCAACTGGCCGAAGCGGCGTGCCGCGCCATACGCAAAGCCTCGCCCAAAGCGCCTATTATCGGCCCTGCGATGGCTGAAATGGCGGGGCAATGGGGCTTTGTGCGTGCCGGTTTCTTGGGGGCGGTGTTGCGCTCCCCCGCCGCGCAATGTTTTGACGCGCTTTCCATGCATCCCTACCGCGATGGAGAAAAACCGCCGGAAACGGTTCTCAAAGCCTATGACCGCTTCCATGCTTTTGTTCGGCACTTTGCGCATCAAGGATCGAAAACGTGGCCTGTGATGGCAACCGAGTGGGGCTTTACGTTGACGGATACCAGCGAGGCGGAACAAGCGGCGTTCCTTCTGCGCTCCTATTTGCTCAATACGCTCAGCGGCGTGCCCGTGTCGATTTGGTATGAGTGGCGCGATGCGCGAAGCGGGCAGGGGGATCCCGAAGCGCACTTTGGTCTTTTGACGTTGCAAGGCAAAGAAAAAGAGGCCTATCGCGCTTTGCGCGCTTTTCTGCCGCCGCTCAAAGGGGCGCGGATCGAAGAGCGTGTCAGCCTTGGGCAGCAGGATGATTTTTTGTTAAAAATAAAGCATGCGGATGGAAAGCGTTCTCTTGTTTTTTGGACGGCACGTGAAAAACCAAACTCTCAAATCGTCGTTCGTGGTTGTTCTTCTGGCCCAGATGGACAAGAATGGGACTTAACGCCCATGCCACAGCGCGTCGCGTGTGATGGCGCTTTATCAGCTTTGACAGTGCAGCGTGTCCAGAGAGCCCCATGATAGAAAAACTGTTTTTCCTTGCCCTGCTTTGTTTGCCCATGACTTCCATCGCGGGGATCCCTTTTTTGGGGGAGTTGCAGTATGAGGTTTCCGCGCATATTTTTTTGGCGCTTCTCGCCCTTTCCTTCTTCCCGTTGATGGCTATGAAGGGGGGGCTTGGCTCTGCGTCAAGGGATCGCGTGTATGGCCTTCCCTTGATCATGATGCTGATGCTGAGCGTGATGGCCCTTTCCTTTGTGCCTAATTTTGTCACGATCAGGGATAGCTATTTCCTTGGACGAACGGGGCTTGGGAAGTTTGCTTCTGCGGCGGTGGTTATTTTATATGGCTTCGGTATTGCTTTTTTGACGTATCATTTGGCGGCCAAGCGCGGTTGGGATGATTTGATTGTGAAGCCCTTGGCGTGGAGTGTTTTGCTGTGCGCTCTTTTTTCTTCTTTTGAAATGATGGCTCATTGGAGCGGCGCGATGAGCGGCGTGTTTAAGCTTATCTCGGCTCCTTTTTACAGCGGCATTGATGCGCTGGAGAGCGGCGATACGCGCTTGCGCTCCTTCGCGTTTGAGCCGCCAGATTTTGCCAACACGGCAGGCTATATATGGCCTTGGCTTCTTGCTGCGTTGATGGCGGCGCGGGGCTCTAAAAGGATTTTGTTTGCCGTTCTTTTCTTTCTTCTTAACGTGATGATCGTTTTAGCCGAAGCGCGCACAAGTCTGGTTGTTATGACGGGGCTTGTGACTGTTTTTATTCTGTTGCGCGTTATCTTTTTGCCTGTGCATCGGTTGGGCAATCCTGAAAAAATGCTGGCACCTGTTACGTGGCTTTTTGTTCTTTTTTTCCCCCTTGGAATTGCGGTGATTGCTTGCTTCTTCAATGATCTTGTTTTTGCCGTTGTTGCCAGCGACAACGTATCGAATTTATCGCGTCTTGCCTCGATGACGGCGGCGTTCAAAATGTTTGGGGAAAGCCCCCTTTATGGCTTTGGCTTTGGCCAGTTTGGGTTTCATGCCGCCACGTTTATGCCGTCTTGGGGCTATTATAGCTGGGAAATCCAGCATTGGCTTTTCGGTTCCACAGGTTTTTGGCCAGCTGTTTATTCGGTTTATGCGCGGTTTGCGGCTGATATGGGGATTATAGGGGTCGTGTTTTGGCTGGGGCTTTGGCTTTGGCTGGCGCGTGCGGTTCTGGTGGAAACGATCCAGTATCGCATCAGGACGGGTGAAGTGCCGTTCGCGGCTTATCCGCTTATTTTAAGCTGCTTTGTCGTTTTGCTGGCGGGCATTCCTTGCGACAGCGTGCGCGCGCCCATGATTTGGGTGACGCTGGGGTTGGTTTGCCGCTATTTGGCATCGATGGCCGCCTCGCGCCGCGTGGCGGCAGAAGCAGCATCGGCCTGAAAAAGGCGGAGATAGGCGCTGGCGGCTTTTTCAACCGAGAAAGAAAGGCCGCATTCTTTTAGCTTTTCCTTATCGTGGGGCGCGTCTAAAGCGACCAAAATGGCGCGTGCCAGTTCGGACGGATTGCCAACGGGAACAAGCGTGCCGTAAAGCCCGCCTTGCAAGATTTCTCGTGGACCGCCGCAATCTGTGCTGACGATAGACGTTCCGCACGCCAGCGCTTCGACAAGGACGTTGCCAAAAGCTTCGCTGGTTGAGGATAAGACAAAAAGGTCGGCGGCTTTTAAAAACGGAAAGACGTTATCGCGCTCGCCCGCCAGACAAACACATTCTTGAAGGTTTAGTTCTTTGATAAGGGCGGTGAGGGCTTGTCTTTCTGTGCCTTCGCCCAAGATAAGGAGGCGCACGGGTTTTTCTTGAAGGACGAGAGCGATGGTGCGCAAAAGTGTGGGGTAGTCCTTGACGGGCAACAAGCGACCCACGGCAACAAGCGTTGGAAGCGCTTTATCGGCAAGCCATGGATGATCGGCAGGTTCTTGCGCCAAGGCATCAAAATCAGCGGGGATAATGGGATTATGGATCAGAAGGGCGCGGCGATGGCTTGCCGCGCCAAGGCGGCGCAGATCGTCCAGCACCGTTTGCGATACGCCAACAACGGCATCGGCAAGGCGTTGGTAAAACCATGTCAGAGCCAGCTTGCTGGCTTGTTTGAAAAAGGCGGAGGCTGATGGCGGTGGTTCCAGCCGCATATGCTCCACCACAATAAGGCGCAAAGCTTTTCCGCAGACAATCTTGGCGATGGCTGCCGTGATGTTCAAATAGGGCAAGCCGCTGATAAGGACGGGGGCGGGCTGTTGTTTCAGGAATCTCACCATGGCAGGGAGGGTGGCCAGCAGGTTGAAAAGCTGATACGAGGTTGTAGAAAGCGTGGTGACATCGAATTCTTTTTGAAGAAGGGGCAGAAGGCGGCCTTTGTTCTGCGCGATCAAGAAGCGCGGGGTCAGACCCTTTTTCTTAAGACCACGCGCCAGTCGAAGGGCGAACCATTCTGTCCCACCGCTTTGAGCATCCGAAAGATAAAGAATGATGGTTTGTTTCACTTGAAGAATATCCTATAAGGCTTGTTGCTGTGATAGACCCAACTCTTGAACTGTTTTAAGTCTTAATATCGTTCTTGTTTGTAACACCCAAGCTAGGGTGAGGGGACATAATAAAAATGCGGCTCCAGAACGGCGTTCTAATAAACTGTCGGTTCTGGCATTTTTATTGTGTCCCCCTTGCTGTGTCCCCCTCCAGCACGGCCTTGGGTGTTATGCTTGTTTTTATTTTTTAAGGATCGTCGATGGAGTCCACCCCGTTTGTCAAGAAAATAGCCAACGTGCTTTTGCGCGTCGCGTCTTTGGCAGCCAAACTTCTTTTGTCGCTTTATATGGGGCGTTATTTGGGGTTGTCCGACTTGGGCGTTTACGGGCTTGTTTTTTCGGTGGTGACCATCTCCACCATTGTTTTGGGTCTTCGCCTTGATTACGTCATCGTTCGTGATTTGGTGGGGTGTCCGCCGCTTGACGCGATGCGGAAGATGCGCGATCAAGCGCTTTTTTACGGCGGCAACTATGTCGTTTTTGCTCTTTGCGGACTCCTTTTGGCGCTCTTTCATGTGGCCAGTTATAAGCTGATCGCCATGATCTTTGTGATTGCCGTTTTAGAGAACCTGACCAACATCTTCACAACAAATCTTATTTCCTTGGGGAAGCCTCTTTTTGCAACAGCGTTGTTTTTTGTAAGGTCGGGATTGTGGAGTCTTGTGGTTGTTGGCTTTGGGGTGGCCTTTCCGGCGTTGCGCTGTGTGCAGGCGATCCTTATCGCTTGGGCGTGTGGCGAGGCGTTAAGCCTTGCGTTGACCCTATGGGTGTTTCGTCGTTATCCATGGCGCGAGGCTTCGCGTCTTCCCGTTGATTGGGCGTGGTTGAAAGACGCGCTTTATAAGAGTTTCCCGTTCTGGCTCAGCTCGCTGGGCGCGACCTTGGCGTGGAGCGTTGATCGTTTCATTGTGTCCCACTACTTGGGGCTTGAATCGGTGGGTGTTATCACGTTTTACGGCTCTTTTTCCGTCGCGTTGCTGTCTTTGGTTCACAGCGGGTTTTATTCTTTTTCCTATCCCCGCCTGATCACCTATTACCGCGAAGGACAACAGGCCGCTTTTTGGAAAGAGGCGCGGTCTATGGTGGTAGAGGTTGCCCTCTTTGTGACCCTTGCGTCAGTTGTTTTGGGTGTCGGTATTCCCTACTCAGCCCAGTTCTTTGGCAAGCCTGCTTTTGCCACGGAAGCCCCAACGCTTTGGCTTATGCTGCTTTCCGTGTTAATCCTTGCTGTTGCCGACGCCCTTTATTATGTCCTTTATGCAAGGCATCAGGATAAGTCCTTGTGGATTGGCGGGTTTTTGATGCTGGTGCCTGCTGCGTTGGGCAACTTTCTCTTTATTCCCTCTGTTGGGTTGATAGGGGTGGGCTACAGCGCCGTTTTGGCCGCTTCTTTGCTGCTTTTCTGGAGGCTCTTTTTTGTTTTTTCGCGTTCCGTGAAAAAAAGTTATGAAAATAAAGAGGGGCTTGAAAGTAATCCCTTAAAAATGGCGGAATTCCTCGATCCCTAAAATTTAAGATAAAAACAATAATATCTAATTATATCAATAGTTAAGCGCGATTTAGTCTGTTTCGCGTAAAGTGAAATCATCACAAGAAAGAGTGGTGGTTTCGATGAAAACATTCCTTTATACCCTTTTCGTTTTGACCCTGATGGTAGGGTTCCCCCAAACAGTACGCGCTGATTATGAGGACGGTGATGTTGTTCCCGCCGCTGTGATTGCGCCGTTGATGGCGTGGGTGGAGGCTCAAACGGGCGTTCGCGTTCCTGCGCTTCCCCGCGTTGTGGCCAGCCATAGTCAGCTCAGCGAAATTGTGAGCCATATGGGGCGGTTGGCGGGGCGTGCCAAGGCTCTTTATATCGGTGGGCAGGTTGTGCTGGATCATCGCTCTTTTGACCCTGAGGACTCGACCCAAATGAGCTTGTTGGTTCACGAACTTGTTCATTATGCTCAAAGTTATAAGCGTGGCGCGGTGTGGAGCTGTCCTCAGTCTAAAGAAGTGGAGGCCTATACGCTGCAAAACAAATGGCTTGAAGAGCGTGGGCATTCTCCCTTTGTGCGGGCTTCGTGGATCAGCCGGATGGCGGCTTGCCCCGCAACAACAAGCGCAGTGGCTGTGGCCTCGATGGAAAGAGAATAACGGCATAACCATAGGGGTTAATGGGGCGCGCCTCGCGAAAGCGGGGCGCGTCTTTTTTGTCGCACTTGTGGCGGCGGAGGGGCGCTTGTAAAGGAAACCTATTGTCGCATTGCCTTTTTTTGACTATAAAGGAGTGTTCACTTGTGTTTGCTTACAGGAGGCTTTGATGAAAAAATCTCTCACCCAATCTTTTTTTGTAGGATTTCTGGCGACATTTTTATGCGTTGGTTTTGGTTCGGCGCATGCTGCCGCCTCTGCCGCTGGGCAGGTCAATGATGCTTTGGCAAAAAAGAACCTTACCGAAGTGCATAATCTTTTGAAGGGCGGCTCTGGTAATGTTGACGAGGTTATCCGTGCTTTGCTGAAGACGACGCAAAATGTCATGGGTACGGATCCGGATTTCTCTACGAAGATGATGGCGCTGGCAGGACAATATGCTCCGCAAATTACGCCGCCAAGCGTTCCGGCCATCTGCGCTGATCTTCGTCGCCTTGTCGAAGCGGTGACACCAGAACAAGCCACGACGCCTCTTTATGCGACGATTGTTCAAGCGTCACAGGATTTCTCTAAAGCTCCTGTCGTTGTGGCTTCTGGTCGTCCGAACCAGTGCGAGACAGCCTTTTTGCAAATCTCGGCGTTGGCCGGAGAGGGCGCTTTGTTGGCGCAGCTTCCCGGCATGCGGGGGCCTCAGACGCCGGTTGTGACTGTTGGCCCAGGGAAAGAACCTCCCTCAACAGAAAAGCCTAGCGCTGAGTAAGGGGCGTTGGCTTTGTGTTTGAAATTGTCTTGATTGTGAAGTGAGGAAAAAATGACGAGTACAAAACAATGGGGCGGGTACGCTCTTCTGACGGCAGCGGCTCTTTTGGCCAGTGCCTCCTCGGCTCAGGCTTATGGCCCCGAAGGCCTTTTCGGTGGACGACCTCAACCGGACAGCTCCATTGTTCTCGGCAATCCTGTCGATCTTAAAAATGATCGTCCAGAGCGTGCCGAATCTGTTCTGGAGCATCCTCGCCCCGATTATGATGCCGCTCCGATTGAGTTTGGCAGTTTCGAACTTTTCCCAACCCTTGAGCTTGGGGAAACCTATGACGCCAACATCTATGCGACACCGAATGATGAGCGCGACGATGCCATCGGAACCATTCGCCCCATCGTGAATCTGTTCTCTAACTGGGGTCGTCATGCTTTGTCGGTCACGACGTTTGGCGATATCAATTATTACAGCCAACATGCCAGCGAAGATTATAAAAACGCTGTTGTGGACGTGAATGGTCGTTATGACATTCTTGCGGAAACGTGGCTGGGTGCGCGCGCGGGCTATCAACGCCTTGCCGAGACTCGCACGTCTCCCAATGCCGTCAATGGTTCAGAGCCCACGACGTTTGGCGTCGCCAAAAGCGGTCTCTCCTTTTACCGTGGCACAGGCCTTTTAAAGCTTAGCGCTGATTATGATTACAAGCGTTTTGATTATGATGATACGGCATCGACAGCTGGGCTCATCGATCAAAGCGGACGGAATCGTAATGAGCATGTCGTGGGCGGTACGGTTGCCTATCAGCTTTCTGGTAACGTCAAGCCTTACGTGCGCGGTGCGTACAATGGGCGTGATTATGACAGCAACCCAACGCATCAATCGGATGGGTTTGACACGGTTGTCGGTGCGACGGCTGATTTGGGCGGCATCACCTCCATTGATTTCTTCGCGGGCTGGATGGTGCAAAACTATGATGATTTCGCCGTTAAAAAGACGCTCAGCACTCCTAAAGTTGGCGGTCGTTTAGACTGGAACGTGACGGGCATGACCTCGGTTGTTTTAGAGGCTGACCGCACCATCGAAGAAACGACGCTTGATGGCTATAACAGCTTCTATCAAACGGGCGGTTCGGCGACTGTGACGCATGAATTGCTGCGCAATGTTCTTCTTGAAGGCAATGTTGCGTATTCGCATGCTGACTTTAACGGCCTTGGCGAACGGGAAGATGATTCCCTTTCAACGGGTTTGGGTGGTCGTTATCTTATCAATCGCAACCTGTACTCTGACATGCTTTACAGCTGGGAACGCCGTTACTCGACAGAGGATACCTCTGAGTTCACGCGTAGCATGGTTACGGTTCGTCTTGGCGTTCGCCTGTAAGGGTTTATCGGTTTGAGGGAGGAGCCTAAGGTATGCGTCAAAGCCAAAGAAGTTTCTTGGTATTGGTTTTTTTCTGCGCAGCGCTGCTCCTTTCCTCTGCTTCTTGGGCGGCGCTTCCCGTTACGGCTGGGGCGTCCCCCCGTCAAGCAAGGGGCTCCTCTGACGACGCGGGCGCGATGGAACAACCTGTCATGCAGGAAGGCAGCAGCGGAAGCCAAGAATACGTTCTTGGCACAGGCGATCGCATTAAGCTGACCGTTTATGGTGAGGCTGACTTATCCGGAGAATATGAAGTTGGCAGCACGGGCATCGTTGCCTTGCCCTTGATCGGGGATGTGCGTGCCAGAGGCCAACCCCTTCGCGTTTTTGAGCAAGCTGTTCGCAAAAAACTAGCCGAAGGCTATTTGCATGATCCTCGTGTGAGCGCTCAGGTTGTCAATTATCGTCCCTTCTTCATTTTAGGCGAAGTCTCTAAACCCGGCAGTTATCCTTATGTGAATGGCATGACGGTTATTAACGCTGTGGCTTTGGCGGGGGGATATACTTATCGCGCCGATAAAAGCGGGGCGACCATTTCCCATGCTAACGATCCAGAAAAGAAGGATTCTCCAGCGCTTGAAGAGGCTGTTGTTGCCCCTGGGGATATCATCCGCGTCCCCGAACGCTTCTTTTAGTTGCTGAAACTATACTCATCTCGTTAAATCGTGTTTAGGGGGAGGGCTGTTAGTCCGTCCGCTTGAAAACTCGAAAAATTTTTCTCCGCCAAGATGCATAAACCAAAGGAAATACAACAGACGCGGCCAAAAAGTTTTCGGGTTTTCAAGTTGACGTCGTATATAAAGCCTTTTTTCTCACCCCATGTTTATGTCGTTTTAAGAATTAAAGAACTAGAATAAAGCGTGGTGTCGCAAGGAGATTTTTCGATGACGTTATCAGAACAAAAAGGTGAACATCAGGGGGGGCAAGAAGCCGCCTCTTTTGCCCTTGCCGTGCCGTCTTTTTCCGGTGGTTTTATCCATGGGGTTGATTTTCGCGAGGCTGGGCGCCTTTTGCGTCGTCGGCTTTTCATTGTCTTGCGCATGGTGGCCGTTGGCGCCGTTTTAGGTCTTTTGGTTTCTTTGCTCCTTACGCCTCAATACAAAGGTGAGGTGGTTCTTCTTCTGGATCAACGACAATCAAAGCTTTTTGAAATGGGCAGCAGCTTATCCCCTATGGGGAGCGACAGCGCGACGTTGCGCAGTGAAATTGACATTATCACGTCGCGTTCTGTTTTGGATCGTGTTGTCAAGAAACTCAATCTTCTTCAAGACCCCGAATTTAATAAGCAGGGGCGTTCTTGGGCGCAAGTGCTGAATCCCGTCAATTGGTTGAAAAAGCCACCGCAGGCCGAAGAGGCCGAGCGCGAGCAAGCGCAAAAAGCGGCGACGGCCAAAGCGGTTCAAGAGAACCTCTCCATCTCTAACGATGGCCGTTCGATGAGCCTTTATGTTACCTTCTCATCGCAAGACGCTAAGAAAGCGGCGCAAATTGCAAACGCTGTCGCGGATGAATATCTTGTTGATCAATTGGAAGCCAAATATGAAATCGCGGCGCGCGCCAATAAGTGGTTGAGTGAACGCCTGACGACGTTGAGGCAAGATGTTGAAAACAGCGAGCGCGTTGTTGAAGATTTTCGCCAAAAAGCCAATTTGATCCAGATCGAAGGCGGCACGGTGGCAATGCGCCAGATGCAAGAGATCAATTCGCAACTCATTGCGGCGCGTGCGTTAACGTCGCAGGCGGAGGCTCGTTTGCGAAGCGCGCAGGCGATGGTCAGCGCAAGGGGCAGCATAGAGGGATCGTCGGATGTTTTGTCCGCGCCCCTTATTCAGCGGTTGCGCGAACAGGAAGCCGAAGTGCGGCGCAAGGAGGCGGAGCTTTCTACGCGTTATGGGGATCGTCACCCCACGATGATCAACGCGCGGGCCGAGCGCATGGACATTCAACGCAAAATTGCCGAGGAAGTTCAAAAGATATTAAAATCTTTGGCTAGCGAAGTGGATATCGCGCACGCCAAGGATCGGCAATTGCAAAGCGAGTTGACGCGCCTTGAAGGCAAAGCGGGAAGCGAGTTGAAAGACACGGTTCAGCTTCGCCAATTGCAGCGTGAAGCCGACGCCAACCGCACCCTTTATGAAAACTTTTTGGCGCGTTTCAAGCAAACCTCTGAACAGCAAGAAATGCAGCTTCCCGATACGCGCATCATTGCGCGTGCCGATACGCCTGTGCGCCCTGCTTTTCCGCAGAAATGGCTTTTCCTTATCGCGGGTGCTTTCTTGGGCGGGATTTTGGGGATCATCTTTTCTTATCTGGTCGAGTTCTTTGATCGTGGATTCCGCACAGCGCCCCAGCTGGAGGAAAGCACAGGGCTTCCTGTCATCGGGCAAGTGCCAAGCCTGAAGACGATTTCGAACAGGCTGCCTGAAGACTATGTGGTGGATAAGCCGCTCTCTGCTTACAGCGAGGCGCTTCGCACGGTCAGAACGGCGATTCATTTTTCGAACGTGGATCACCCGCCTAAAACTGTGATGGTCACCAGCTCTGGCCCTGGGGAAGGCAAAACGACGTTCTGTTTGTCGATGGCGCGTTCTTTGGCGGTTGCTGGCAATAAGATTCTGCTCATCGATGCCGATCTGCGTCGTCCGCGCATTGCGCGATTGTTGGAAATTGCCGCCAATGGCAAAGACCTATCCTCTCTTTTGACGGGGGCGCATGTTTTAAAGGATGTGATCCGGCATGATTCTTTGGTGGCGGGGCTTGATATTATTCCGGCGTTTGGCCGTGCGCCGAATGCGCAAGATTTGCTAGGCTCGCAGCAAATGAAGCGCTTTATGGTGGATATCGCGCCCCAGTATGATTTGGTCATTGTTGATACGCCGCCTATCTTGGCGGTTTCCGATGCGGCGATGGTGGCGCGTAGCGTTGATACCAGCCTTTTCGTCGTCAAATGGGCGGACACGTCGCGTGATGCGGTTGTTCATGCGCTTAAGCAGCTTAAGACGTTTGATTGCCGCGTTGCGGGCGCTGTTCTCAACCAAGTCAATTTGAACGAAATTGCCGCCTATGGCGACGGCTATTACAATCACCGTTATCATGAATACTACTCGGACTAGACCCCCTCTCATTCCTTTGTGGTGGATGGCGTGGTTAGGCCTTCTTCTGCTTGTGTTCGGCATCCCTTTTTTGGTCGGGCGCTTTATGGAGCTTTCGGGCGATTCCGTGCGCCTTGCGTTGCTTGAAGGCAAAGAGGTTTCTGCCAGAGAGCTTAACACGCTTGAAGAAGGGCGGTTGCGTGTTGCGCCGTGGATTCACACCAATGCCCTTTATAACGATTTGGCGCTTGTTGCCCTTGAACGCGCTAAAACGCTTTCTGAGGCCGATCAGAAAGCGGCGTTGTTCCAAAACGCCGAAGTATGGCAACGCAAAGCCCTATGGGTTTCTCCGTCCGATCCCTATGGCTGGTTCCGTCTGGCCTATTTGCTCTATCAGAAAAAGGGAGGCTTGCAACAGGCTGCCGAGGCATGGCGGCAATCGCTTGCCAGCGCCCCGTATGAGCCGCGCCTTCTTTTGCCGCGCCTTCAAATGGCGCTTGCTTTGGGAGAGGTGTTAGACGAAGCCTCGCGCCATCAGTTGCCAAGGCTTGTGCGTGAGGCGTGGGCTTATGACCCGACAGGCCTTGCCAAGGCCGCGAAGGCAGGGCGCTTCATTGCGGTTGTTGAGGCCGCTTTGCGTGATGACGCGCAAAGCCTTAAGCACTTTCAAGACCAGCTTGACCTTTTGCCATAAGGAAGCACGGCTTTGACGCTAAGAATGGCGTTCATGCACAGACCAGCTTTGGGCTACGCCTAGCCCCAAAAGAGCGGCATAGGTTGCGGCAAAGGCTGGGATATGAAGGCTGAAATCAAAAAAAGCATGCGTGATGATCAGCAAAGAAGCCCCCACCGCGATGGCGGCGTAATGGGCATCCTTTTTCCTTTTCTTAAGGCCAGAGACGCAGCAGCTGATGAGCAGAGCCAGCGAAAGGAAGAGCAGGGCGGCCACAGGAAGGCCAAGATCCATGATCATTTCAAGATAGTCGTTATGCGCATGCTGAAACCAGATGGGCAGGGACGAATCGCGATACAGCCTGAAGGCGGCTTCAAAAGAACCAAGACCAAACCCCAGCCAAGGATTGTCGCTGATGGCTTGGCCTGCTAATTGATAGGCGCTCCATCGCGCACTCATATCCTCGCCCACTTTGTTTTGATCAAGCCGGTCAAGAAGCGTCTCCCCACCAAGGACGATAAAGACAAGGAACAGAAGAAGGCCGCTCAGGCTCAGCCACAGCCAGCGTGGCGAACGAGAACGCTTGTGCCACAGCATGGCGATAAAGAACCCTGCGACGCCGATAAACGAACTGGCGATACCGGCGCGTGATCCCGTTAGGGCCAAGGCCGCCAAGATAAGCAGAAGGGAAAAAAGCGCGGCATAGTCTTTCAGAGTGAGGGAGTCGATAAGCGCCGCCATTTTGGATCGTTTGGCCAAATGGGGATCGGTGACGGTGAGGTGTTTAAAGCGCTCGCCCAAAAGAGCCAGCCCACAAATCAAACCAAAACCGGCATAAGCGGCATAGGTGTTTTTATTCACAAAGGTGGATGTTAGAAAGCCCTGATACGCCCATTTTTTGTACCATAAAATCGTGTCGCTCCCCATCGATTGGGCAAGAAGGCCATAGAGAGCATACGCCACGCCCGCCCCCGCAATTGTCAGCACAAGGCGCGAGGCGTTGTGGCTATCGCGTCCGCCGATAAAGGCCAAAAGAAAACAAGCGCTATAGCCGATCAAGCGAAGAAGAGATTCTGCGAACACACCTGTATCAATCGCGATGGAGCCTTTGAGCTGGCCTAAGAGGGGCTGTGCTTCTTGCCACAGGGGATGGTGCCAGCTTTCTGGTGACCATGAGGCGACTTGAATAAACGCCCAGAAAATGACGATGGAGAAAGAAGCGATAGCGACATTGATGCGGTTGCGCGGAGGAAAACCCGCTGGCGCTTTGGCATGACGCGTTGCTCCTAACATTGCTATAAGAAGAAGGCCGAACAAAACGGCAAAGAGATCCGATGACCAAGGCCTGTTGCTGCCAAAAGGAAGGGGCAAAAGGGCGATGAGGACGAGAAAACCAAAAAACCAAAAAGGGCGATGCCAAGGTGTTTGTGCGTGGGCCATGCTCCCTCCTTCAGGGGCTTTTTTTGCGAGGCATTGTGGTCTGCCCAAAAGTTGTACGCGAAGTCGAAAGTGATTCAAAGCGGAAGAATGATCCTTTGGCGATCCAAAATCGGGCGAAGTTTACAAAAGTGTTGTGAATCAATGGGTTAGATGCCGCCTAAAATCGAGTCAGTTTTCTTATATTTCAAAGGGTTACGGCGTTAACTTTGAGCTGAAGGAGGCCGAGAGGCACAATCCCCCGCTCTTGGGGCTGAGAATCGATGTTTTTTTGCTAAGGTATTGATAAAGAACAAATCTGCTTCCCCTTTTTTAGGGGCGAAAAAAGGGGCAAAAAAAGGGGGTGCGATGCCCCCCTTTTTATCGTTATAGACCCCCTCTTTTTATTTTTTGATGACAGCGCCAAGAACGGCATCCGCATCGATCTTCTTGGTGCAGAAGAACCAATCATGACAGGTCATGTCTTCCTTGCCTTCCATGCGGTCTTGAGCGACACCGCAGGAACCGGCGGGCGGGACGATCACGTCATCTCCTGGTTGCCAATCGGCAGGGGTTGCGACTGAAAAGGCGTCCGCCGTTTTCAGGGCGATCAGCACGCGATACAGCTCATCAAAGTTGCGGCCAAGGCTTAAGGGGTAATAGATGATGGCGCGGATGATCCCTTTGGGGTCGATAAAGAAAACGGCGCGCACCGCTTTTGTGGCGCTTTCTTGCGGCTGGATCATGCCATAAAGCCGCGCCACGTTCATGGTGATATCTTCGATCAAGGGAAACTTGACCTCGATATTTTTCATGCCCTTATAATCGATTTTTTCTTTGATCGTGCGTAGCCACGCGATGTGGCTGTAAAGGCCGTCAACCGAAAGGCCAACCAGTTTGCAACCTGCTTTTTCAAACTGTTCCTCCCGCGCAGCAAAGATCATAAACTCAGACGTGCAGACGGGCGTAAAATCGGCAGGATGGCTGAACAGGATAACCCAATCGCCAGCATACTGTTCCGGAAAACGGATGTCGCCTTGCGTGGTGACGGCGGTGAAGGAGGGAGCCTTATCGCCAATGCGGGGCATGGCTGTGACGGTGGTTTCGGTGGCGTTGTCCATGGAGGTATCCTTTTTAAGTTTAGAATGTTTCTAAATTGAGAGTAGCAGGATGAAGCCCCCTTGGCAAGAGCCAAGGCGTTAGCCTGCTTTCTGCGCCTTGCCAACGGGCGAGGCTGTCAAGAATTCCTCTTCGGCATGCAGCAACGCTTCCAATTCTTCTTCCGTCAGGTTTTCATAATCAGGGATTGAGAAGTTGATTAAGTCTTGATGATCAACGGCGCTGGGCAACGGGGTTGTCGGCGGTTTGATTTTCGCAAGCTTCTCCATAAGCGGCGCAGCAAAATTGATGCGCGAAGGAGGCGCTTTGGTTGCTGGTTTGGTGATGGCGCGCTCAGCCAACGGTGGTCGCGTTGTTTCAGGCGCTTGGGTTTCTTGTGTTTCCCCTTCATGCTTCAAGGCATCATGAGGCCGAGAAAACCGTGATGTTTGTGTGGGCGCTTTATTTCGTGTCTGCGTGAGGGGCGGCGTTTCTTGCGCGGCGCGTTCTTTTTTAAGAGCCGCTTGGGGGGGGCGTGTGCCGGTCAGCACTTCTGTTTTTGTTTCCGATAAACTGGCCGCGATTTCAGGCGAGATTTCTTTTTCTTCCGTGGCAAGGATTGGCGCAGGCGCAGGCGTGCCAGATGGGCCATCAGGGGGCGGCGATGCGGTGGCGTCTTGTGTTAGAGAAAGGGTCGATTCTTTGTCAGGCGTTGCTTCCATTTGCGGCAAGGCTGCGGAAGGCGTTGTTTTAAGGGCGATGGGGAGAGAGCCCTTTTGCTCAATGTGCGATAGGCGCGGCGTAACCTCTTCAATATGGCGCACAAGGGATTCCATGGCTTGACGCTTTGATGCGCCTTCGCCTTGGCCATCGTGGGCGTTGTAATACGACGCATAATCGCTGGACTGCCCGTAAATAGAGGCAATCTGACGCGATAAATCCGCGCCCAAAAGACCAAGGCGTCCGACATAAGCCTGAAAGACCAAGGTGCGGATACGGGGCCAGCTTGTCGTTTTTTCGTTGCTGTCTTGGGCAATTTTGGCAAGCCGCGCCTGACAAATGGATCGCGCCGCCATAAGCTCGCCGCGCAGCGCGGCCGCGATGGCTTTGATGTCGTCGCGTTTTTGGCGAAGGCGATAGAGCGTCACCGCGCCCGTCACGCACAATGTGGTGATAAGGAAAAGAAGACCCGTGACCAAAAGCTGATAGCGTTCAAAAAAGCCGCTCTCTTGCGCGAAGGGCACTGGACTTAGATCGGCAGAGGAAATCCCAAGGTCTTTGTCCGAAAGCTTCAACGCCTCAGACGATGCCGGATCCGTGAGGGATACGCTTATCGTTTGGGCGTCATGGGGGCTTTCCGTTTTATTTTCTGGCAAGGGGAGCGCGGCAACGGAGGCCTCTTTATTATTAAGCGCAGAGGTCTGCAAAGCCTCCAGCTCAAGCTTGGCTTTGGCCTCTTCCCCCTTAAGGCGCGCTATCTCGGCCTTGGTCGCGGCGGCGCGTGCGGCGGCTTCGCTAAGGCTTTTATCCGAAGCAGCGGGTGGCGCTCCCGTTGACCACAGGCCAAGGCGTTGGCTTTGCGCCGCCTGTTCAGCGGCTAAATAGGCTTCGGCGTAGTCAGAAGATTGCAGCGTGCCGCGTGCGCTAACGGCCAAGCCGCGCCGCAAAAGCTCAAGGCCGAAATCAAGGTTGGCCTCGTTATGGCAAAGCGCCAGCAAACGGCCCTCACGGTCGCGGTCTTTAATATGGCATGTTATGAAACCTTGGGCGAGGGTATCCACGACGGCGCGGGCTTGGGGGCCATGGGTGGCGCTCATCTGCGGCGGGACAATGCCGTAGAGGCGAATTTCATAGCCGTTCAGGCGCAGGCGTTCGGCGTCCAGCACATCGGCATGGCCGTCCAAACGGCGTGAAGGCGGCATGGCGGCCTTATTGACAATAACCTCGCTGTTGACAGGCGTGCGTGGTGATTTTTTTGGCGGGGGCATGACTTGGGCGTGCGCAGCCGCGCAGGTGAAAAGCAAGGCTGCTCCGACTAACAAAACATTGATGCGCGGCATGATTCTCAAACCTCGTTGTCGCTTTGATCTTTGGGACGATTCTTTTTATACTAATCCCATCAATCCATCCTAATCCTTTTTTGGCCAAGATGGAAAGAGAACCTATTGTGGATCAGAAAAAGAGGTTCTATTAATAAGTAAGTAACCAGACATTACCCGTCCTGTGTCATTCCCGCTTTCGCGGGAATGACACAGTTTTTTTTGAGAAGTTAGGCCCCCTATTATTTATGGGCTGATTAATATCTCTTTGTTTTTCTGTAAGAGCCTGCGCGAAAGGAATGACGATGACAGCAAAAATGCCAGTGACGGTTTTAACGGGGTTTCTTGGCTCTGGCAAAACGACGTTTCTTAATCACATTTTGACCGCTTCGCACGGCAAGCGCTATGCCGTTGTGGTCAATGAGTTTGGCGAGATTGGCATCGATAATGATTTGATCGTCGCCTCGGATGAAGAAATATTTGACATGAGCAACGGGTGCGTTTGTTGCACGCTTCGCGGTGATTTGATTCGCGTGCTTGGTGGGTTGATGCGCCGCGCCCATGCCTTTGATGGCATTGTGATCGAAACAACAGGCCTTGCCGATCCTGCCCCCGTGGCGCAGACGTTTTTGACGGATCCGGATTTAGCCTCTCGCACCACGCTGGATAGTGTGATCGCGCTTGTTGATGCCGCGCATGTTGTGGAGCAGCTGAAGGCCGACCCTGAGGTTGAAACCCAAATCGCGTTTGCCGATAGCCTTATCCTCAACAAAGCCGACCTTGTGAGCGAGGCTGATATCGCCAGCATCACAGCGCTTCTTAAAACGCTCAACCCCTTTGCGAAGATTCACGTTGTGTCACGCGGTGTTCTGTCTCTTGATAAAATCATGGGGCAGGGTGGGTTTGACTTGGGGGCGGTGGCTGAGAAATTGGCCGCGTGCGACGAACACGAAGCGCAGGAAGAGACGCCTCATCACACGCACCCTCATGACGAGGGAGACTGCGCGTGCGGGTGTTGCCTGGCGGCTCCGCCCCCTGCGCCTGCGTTTCATCACGATACGACGCTCAGCAGCGTTTCATTGGTCAGCGATCAACCGATGGACGCGGAGAAGATTCAAAACTGGCTTGTGGCTTTGGCGCAAGAAAAGGGAGCCGATCTCTTACGTTATAAGGGCATTTTCCATTTCGCAGGCGAAGACAGCAAAATCGTGATCCAAGGCGTTCGCATGACGCTTGAAGGCGGCGCACTGGCACCGTGGCCTAAGACAGGCCGCCGCGTCAGTCGCCTTGTCTTGATCGGACGGCAGCTTAAGGAAAAAGAACTCCGCGCCGCCTTTCTTGCTTGCAGAAGAGGATTAACCCACGCCGGTTGAACCAAAGCCGCCTGTGCCTCTGTCTGTTGGGGGAAGGCTGGCGGTGGCTTGCCATGTGATGCGGGTATAGGGCGCGATGACCATTTGCGCGATGCGCATGCCGCGTGTGACGGTGAAAGGCTCGCGCCCTAAATTGGCCAAGATCACCTGCACTTCGCCTCTGTAATCGGCATCGATGGTTCCTGGGCTGTTGAGGACGCTAAGCCCGTTTTTCAGGGCGAGGCCAGAGCGCGGCCTTATCTGGGCCTCAAACCCTTCTGGCAGAGCAATGGCAAGCCCCGTTGGGATAAGCGTGCGCCCTCCTGCCTGCAACGTGATGGGGGAATCCTCGCCCACAGCAGCGCACAGATCCATGCCCGCAGCACGTTCAGTGGCATAGGCGGGAAGGTCAAGCCCTTGTGCATGGGGCAAGGTGGTGATGGCAACGGTGACGTTTGGCATAAGCCCTCCATAAAGATAGCCGTTATAGACGACGCTAACTTGAAAACCAGAAAAATTTTCGGAGTTTCAAGTTGATGGATTATAATAACACAATAAATACAGCGCGTTGTCATGCCTTTGCATTTTTATAATTTTTTATATTGACATTATAAGAAGTTTAACTAGTTATACCTATATTTTGTTATAACTAGTTAAACTTCTTATAGGAATGGTCTTATGGATCCAGTACGAAATCCCTTTGTTCCCGGTGCTGGTTCTCCACCACCGGAAATGGCAGGCAGAAATGAAATTATTTCTGATGCGAGAATCGCTATTCAACGAGCGCTGGCTGGACGATCCAATAAATCTCAAATTCTTTTAGGGTTAAGGGGAACGGGCAAGACAGTTCTTTTGAATAGAATTGAACAACTTGCAGAGGAAAACAACCATCTGACCTCTTTTATTGAAGCTCAGGATCGAGGGGATTTTCTAAGTTTGTTATATCCTCAAGTCTATCAAGCCCTTCGTAAATTATCGGGGATAGAAGAGGCAAAAAAATATGCTTATGACGCTATGCGAGCCTTAAAAAGCTTTGTTGGCGTGTTTAAGATTTCTGTTGGAGATGTGACGTTATCTGTTGATCCTGATATGGGAACGGCAGACAGCGGAAATATTGAAAGCGACCTTGGCGATCTTTTTATTCGCATTGGTCAAGCGGCGCAGGCGGCAGGTAGTGGATGGTCACTATTAGTCGATGAAATGCAGTATCTGCCAAAGAAACATCTGGCAGCATTAATTATGGCTATACATAGAACAAACCAAAAGCAATTGCCTGTCATGTTTTTTGGCGCAGGCTTGCCGCAGATTGCTGCTCTATCTGGAAATGCTAAATCATACGCCGAACGGTTGTTTTCATTTCCTTCTGTTGGCGCCCTTAATCAAGAAGCTGCAAGGCTAGCGATTAGATTGCCTATTGAAAACGAGAAAGAGAGTATTTCGGATGACGCTCTTGACGAAATCATAAAACGGACAGAAGGGTATCCTTTTTTTCTGCAAGAATGGGGGTATCAAGCGTGGAATATTGCTACAGCTTCTCCCATCACTGTTGATAATGTTAAGCAAGCGTCCGATGTGGCGCTTCATCGACTGGATCAAGATTTTTTCCGTGTGCGGTTTGATCGATTAACCCCCAAGGAGCGTGAATATGTGAAAGCGATGGCTAAGCTTGGCAAAGGCCCTTATCGATCTTCCGATGTTGCGGCGCAACTCAAAGAAGACGTTCAAGCGCTTGGTCCGTGTCGGGCAAAAATTATAGCAAAAGGAATGATATACAGCCAATCTTATGGCGATATTGCCTTTACGGTTCCCATGTTTGAAGATTATCTAACGCGGCTTCAAGAAAAAGGAAAAATTTGACGTTTCCTTTCAGTTTGTCATGCGTTCATTTTTGGTGGACCTGATCGGGATCGAACCGCCTCGCGCTTTACGCGAGAAACTTATGTTTTGTCGGTTTGATTATCCTGATGATTGTTTTTGGTGGACCTGATCGGGATCGAACCGCCTCGCGCTTTACGCGAGAAACTTATGTTTTGTCGGTTTGATTATCCTGATGATTGTTTTTGGTGGACCTGATCGGGATCGAACCGACGACCTCGTCATTGCGAACGACGCGCTCTCCCAGCTGAGCTACAGGCCCGTTTTATCAAACGGCGAGGGTCTTTATGCTGGGGGACGCGCTGGATGTCAAGCTTCCCTTGCCATTCTTATCGTTAACGATTAATGTAGATCCTATCCACTTCAAGAGTTGGTTCTCTGGCAGCAGAAAAAACGAGAAAATGGGATCTCCATTTGTTTTATTCCGCTTGCCAATTTGCGAACTGTTTTGAGTTTAGATCCAAAATAGTTGAAGAGGTAGCACTGAAATCGCCCTCCCCTTGCGGGAGGGTGATTGATGTGGATCCTCTTACCAACTCTTGAAGTGGAAGCGGTTTAGACGCACGTTCATGCAGAAGAAGGAGGCCTTATGTCCGTTATGATGTCATTTTTTGCCGCTTTGATTGAGGTCGTCAGGCTCGTCCTTGGCCTTTACATCTGGGTTTTGATCATTGGCGCGGGGCTCAGCTGGCTTCTTGCTTTTGATATTGTTAATGGCCGCAGCCGCTTTGTTCAAAGCGTGGGGGACATTTGTTCACGGTTGACGGAGCCTCTCTTGCGCCCGATTCGGCGTTTTGTGCCTTTGATTGGTGGCCTTGATCTTTCCCCTGTTGTTTTGATCTTTGCAATTATGTTTCTCCAATCCTTCCTAACCCACCTTTTGGCCGCGTAAATTCATGACAGCTCGTTTAATAGATGGCTTAGCCATGGCAAGTCAGATTCGTGCGGGTCTGGCAGAGCATGCGTTGGATATGAAAACGCGACAGGGTGGTATTGTGCCTGGTTTGGCCGTTATTCTTGTTGGGGATGATCCAGCCAGTCAGGTTTATGTGCGCAATAAAAACCGCGTCTGTGAAGAGGTGGGCTTTCGTTCCTACAGCCACACGCTGCCGTCTTCGACGACGGAGATAGACCTTTTGACTCTGATTAATGGGCTGAACAACAATCCTCAAGTCAACGGAATTTTGATCCAGCTTCCTTTGCCAGAGCATCTGAATGAAAGAACGGTGATTAATGCTATTGATCCGATTAAGGACGTGGACGGCTTTCACCCCGTGAACGTGGGACGACAGACGACGGGGCTGATGAGCCTTGCGCCGTGTACGCCTTTGGGCTGCATGATGATATTGAATGAGGATCTTCCTGATCTTGGGGGCAAAAAGGCGCTGGTCGTTGGGCGCTCAAACATCGTGGGCAAGCCGATGGCGCTTATGCTCATTCAATCCAGCTGTACGGTCACCGTGGCGCATTCTCGTACGCAAAACCTGCGCGAGGAATGCCTTGCCGCCGATATTCTTGTGGCGGCGATTGGCCGCCCTGCCTTTATCAAAGGCGATTGGATCAAGGAAGGCGCGGTGGTGATCGACGTTGGGATCAACAGAATTACAGACCCCGAAACGGGCAAGCATAAACTGTGTGGTGATGTTGAGTTTGACGTGGCGCGGGAACGCGCCGCCGCGATCACGCCTGTGCCGGGTGGCGTGGGGCCGATGACGATTGCGTGCCTTATGCAAAACACGATGCAAGCAACGATGATGCAAAATGGTTGGGGATGGTAGGGAAGCCATGGCCGCGCCCACCACCCCCTCTTTGCAGCTTAGCGCCCTTGTCGTGGCGCATAACGAGGCGGCGCAGCTGGCCGCTTGCCTTGATGGGCTTTCCTTTTGCGATGAAATTGTGGTGGTGCTTGACCGTTGCACCGACAGCTCGCGCGACATTGCAGCGGGGCGCGGCGCGACAATCATTGAAGGCGCGTGGGAGATTGAGGGCTCGCGGCGTCAAGCAGGTCAAGCGGCTTGCGCGGGACGCTGGGTGTTTGAAGTGGATGCGGATGAGCGAGTCCCCGATGCCGTGGCGGCGGAAATCTGCGCTGTTTTAAACGCCCGCGAAGCGGCGGGGCAGGGGGCGGATTATTGGCGCCTTCCCTTTGATAATTACATAGGGAATCGTTTGGTGCGCTATGGCTGGGGCGCTAGTTTTGGCGTCAGCGCTAAGGCCATTTTGTATCGCCAAGGCATCAAGCATTGGGGGGCGCAGCGCGTGCATCCCAAAGTTCTTATGGATGGCGTGGCGGGGCAGCCTTTGCAAGGGCGCATGGCGCATTATGTTGATCGCGATGTGTCCGACATGATCCAGCGGCTTGATCGCTACACGAGTCTGCACGCGCGCGACATGGTGGAGGCGGGTGATGCCAGCACGCTTGGCAAAAACGTGGCGCGAATTTTCGGGCGTTTTTATAAAGGCTATGTCCTGCGCAAGGGCTACCGCGAGGGCGTGATGGGTCTTGTGATCGCGCTGTGTGCGGGGCTTTATCCTTTCCTCTCCTATGTCAAAGCGCAAGAATTAACGAAAAAGTAAGCAGAATTCGTCGTTTTTTGCTGAAATAGGGCGAGAATGTGACCCCGAAACTAATACCTGAACATAATTTAAACCACTTTTGGTATATAATGGCCAAGTTGAAATTTTATTTAAAGTTAGGATTGAAATGGCCCGTCAACCCGCCCCGCAAGAAGGACGAGTTCAGTTTAATAAAGATTCTTTTCGTTCGCTTCTCACGAACAGCATGGTTGGCCTTGCCGCCTGCGTGACGCTTTACGCGTCAGCGCACGGTTATCATCAGTATGCCAAGCAGGTCACAACGCCCACGCTTTCCGCTTTTGCCGGATGGGTTGTGGAAATTGGAGCCAACCGTGTTCTGGGTGTCAAAACGCCAGAAACTCTTGCCTGTCGCGCCGCTGTGCTGGCGACCATGACAGAGGAAGATAGGCGTCCCGTTGATGTTTCTGAGGCCGTTGTTGAGGCGCAGCCACAAGAACAAGCCCAGCCACAAGAAAACAAGACGCCAACGGCAGAAGAATCTATCCCCGCGCAAGTTGACCCCGCGCAAGTTGATGCTATTCGCACCCTCAATTTTGTTGAGGCGCAGCGCAACGCAACAGGCATGCCGCTGTCGCCGTCATCTTATGCGCCTTTTTCACAGCATGCGGGGGCGCCTGTGGTGGCGATTGTCGCTGACGTTAATGTTGAGCGTGCAAAGATAGAGAAACAAAAAATGCCTCCCAAACTGAAGGCTTATCTTGAAGCCAATCCCTCTGTTGGGAAGGCCGTTAGGGAGAAAGCGGATAAGGTAGGTGAGCAATTGCCGCAGGCGATTGATCAGGCCAGAGAAAGAGGCCTGATGGAGGCTTACTCATTGGTCGAAGCCATAACAGATTTTCCTGTCAAGAAGCTTTTGACTATCAGTTTTTTTGAATCAGAACTGGGAGCAAATCCAAAGGCGGGTAAGGACGTTCTGCAAGTTAAGATGCCGACATTTTTGGATGGCCTTGTTCGCTATGGCGATACCTTTGTTCAATTGGTGCGCCCCTTTCGTCCCGCCTTGGCCGATGAGGTCGCGTGTTTATTGCCGTATGTTAAAGAGAAAAATGGAAGGTTCCTTTTCGATGATGCCGGTTATCGGCGCGATCATCAGGGTAAGCCTTTACACGTGAAGGGCATGAAAAAACCGCGTTTAGAGGATAAGGCCAAAAGCTTTCGCGATGATCCTTTTGTTGCAGGCATGTTTACGGCCCTTCGCTTAAAAGACGCTCAAGAAAAAATACGATCCCGCTATCAAGATGATCCTAAGGCAATGGAGTTCATTGATGTGATGGGCTCTCATGGTTTTGCTCGGTTAGTTCATGTTTTTGGTGAAGCAGGTGTGAATGTCGCTATTAAAAATCGCAATCAACCAGCAGAAAAAGGATTTCCCAATGAGGGCATTCGCAATCAATTCAAAATTAAAGATCAAGAGCTCACGCGTCATGTCTGCTGCCGTTTTGCTGGCGTGACCCACATAACATCAGAGGAAATTGACAGGCTTGTCGGGCAAGAAGACGCGCCCAAGAAAAGCAGTGTTGTTGCCTTTAATGCCTTGCGTAAGGGGCTTCATCAAGGCGCTGTTCCGCCTGCTTTAAAGCTTTAGCTTTTTATCGCTTGAGCGTTTCCAAAAGAGCCTTCGCCTCTTGATCGCCTGCATAAGATTCCTTCATAGATAGCGCTTTTTCTAATGCTTCTTGGGCACGGGGTTTATCGCCCCGCTTCGCCAAAAGCGCACCGTAATGATAATACATTTGCGTTGGCAGAGGCGTTGCGCCCGCCATGGCGCGATCCATAATCGTCAGGGCTAAATCCAGTTTGCCTTGGCGGAAATAAACCCATGCCAACGTGTCCATCAAAAGAGGATTGGGCGAGCTGATAAACCGTTCAGCAGCCAGCCGCGCTTTTTCCAAAGCGGCAGCATCGTCAAAGTGATGATCCGCGATAAGCTGCGCCATATTGTTGGCGGCAAGGTTTAAGGTAGGGTTGCGCATCAGAAGTTTTTCATAAAGAGCGATGGCCTCATCAAACCGCTCGTTTCTTTCATACAAAGAGGCCGTCATCAGGGGAATCGAAAGATCGGCAGGGTTGACGCTGGCTCCTTTTTCCAAAACGGAAAGAGCTTGCTCCAGTTGGTTTTCTTTGGCGAAAAGGCTTGCGCGCGCCAAATAGGGTCTTGGGCTGCGCGTACCTTTGTCGATGACCTGATCAAACGCGGCCGTGGCTTCCTGTATTTTATTTGTTTTCAGATAGGCCTCGCCCAGTGCGGCAAGAGCAAAGCTCTCCTTTTCTGGAAGGGTTTGTAGAAAGTCAATAATGGCCTGAGAGCGTCCGTCCTTTTCATAAAGGGCGACCAAAGCCCCCATGGCGTGTTCGGCCAAGGGAGAGAGAGGCGCGGTTTGGATAACGTGTTGAAGTTGGCTGAGCGCTTCATCCGTCTTGTCTTGCGCTGCCAGCAGCCGTCCTTTTAAGAACGTCGCTGTCAGGGCTTGCCCTTCGATGGCGTGAAGTTTTCCTAGGGCTTCTTCGGCCAGCGACCAATCTTTTGCGCTGATGGCAAGGCGGGCGGTGCTTTCCCAGCCGATGGCATAGGCGGGCATTGCTTTGGTAACGAGGGCTAAATGTTCAAGGCCTTGCGGCGCATTGCCGTTGGCTTCTAAGATTTGGGCAAGGCGAACGCGCGCGGCGATGTTGTCAGGCTTATGCTCCAGCAGTTGCCCTAGCGTATCAAGGGCAAGGTCAAGGCGGCCTTGCGATAACAAAACTTCGCTGAGGAGTTGATAGGCGTCAACGGTCTTGGGATTATCGCGAATGATGGCGCGAAGATCGGCCACGGCGGCTTGATACGTGCCGTCGTCAAACGCCATTGTGGCGCGCACATAAAGGGAGTCTGGATGGCTGGGATTTTTTTCTAAAATAGCAGTGACCAGCTTTTGGGCTAATTCTTTATTGCCTTTGGCGATGTGCAGGCGGGCAAGGGATGCGTTGGCGTTCAAGCTGGCGGGAGCCCCCGTATCCTTCACGACGATTTTTTCTAAAAGAGTTGTGGCGCGGTCACTGTCCTTATGGGCAATATATAAATCCGCCAACCAGAAATAGGGTTCATCGCGCGTTGGGTTTTGCTTTGCGATGGTGTGGATTTCTTGTTCCGCAAGGGGAAGGCCTCGTGCTTTGTCCAAAAACGTGACAAGTTTGTGCTTGATATCCCAGTTTTCAGGAAAAAGCGTTGTTGTTTGGCGTAAGGTTGTCTCGGCCGCATCAAGATCGTCGCCCTTGGCATAAAGGGCAGCCAAGGCAAGGTGATAGTGTGGTTCCTTTGGTTTAAGCTTAAAAATCGCTTCGTAAGCTTCCGCGATTTTGGGCATGTTTTTCGATTTTTCATAGAGAGCCGCTTTTAGAAGCAAAAGAGAAACGGCCTTGGGATTATTCTTAATCCCTTCTTCCAAAACAAGGACGGCTTTGGCCTCGTCCCCCTTTTCCCTGTAAAGTCCCGTCAAAACAGAGGTCGCCGTTATATTGGTCGGCTCCTTGCTCAGCGCGCGCAGGGCTTCTTTTTCGGCCTCGTCCAGCTTTTTTTGGCGCAAGGATATTGCGCCCATCAACGCATGCGCTTCGGCATGATCCGGCGCGGCAGAAAGGACAAGGGTGATCCGTTTGATCGCTTGCTCCGATTGATCGCCAGCCATGAAATACTGTGCGAGTTTTAAAAGGGCGAGCGTGTGGTGCGCGTCTTGCGCTTCAGCGTGGCTATAGTTGGCGAAGGCATTTTGAAAATCGCCGTCGGCTTCATCGACAAGGCCTAAGCGATAGCGCGCTTCGGCGCTGGTGGGCAACAGTTTGGCGGCGTTTTTATATTCAAGGCGCGCTTTAACGAAGTCTTCCTGTTCATAAAGGGCATTGCCGCGATCAAGATGTCGCGCCGCTTTTTGCTCTGGCGAGTTACAGCCAGAGAGAAGAAGCGTGGCAACGATAAGGAGGGCGGCGGCTGATTTCATGTTATGGCCTCATTCAAAACAACCCCGATGATGTTGGCCGAAGCAAGAAGCTCAAGGCAGCGCGTTACGTCTTCGGCTTTTGTTTTTCCCTCGCGTATCACAAGCAAGACGGCATCGACGTGTGGGACAAAAGCCAACGAGTCATCCTGTGCCAGAACGGGCGGCATATCATAAATAACAAGGCGATCAGGGTAGCGCGTTTTCATCTCGTGCGCAAGGGCGGCCATTTTGGGAAGGCCAAGCGCTTCTGATGATTCATCAAGGGGGGTTCCTGCGGGCAAAAGGGAAAGCCTTTCAAACGAAAGGCGTAAAAGACAATCGGGTAGAGGCGTGTCGCGCAAAAGATAGTCGCTCAGCCCCACCGCAGGCGTCAGACCAAGAAACTCATGCAAGTTGGGTTTACGTAAATCCAAATCAGCCATTAAGACAGTTTGTTTTAAATCCAGAGCAATACTCAACGCCAGATTAAGGCCTATGGTTGTTTTGCCATCGCCGTAATTGGGGCTTGTGATGGCCAATGTTTTATACTTTTCGCGTGCCATGACTTGCAAGACTTGTGTGCGAAGCAAGCGAAAGCCATCGGCCTCTGGGCTGCGCGTGCGATGGGCCATAATGCGTGAGCGCGCCAGTTGATCATCTGTGATGGTGATCAAATCTTTGTTGCTTGCCCTGCGCGGCGTCGCATGGGGCGTTGTGACAGACCCCATCGCCGTCACGCCATGAGGAAGTGTCACGTTCATCGCACGTTCTTGCCTTGCCTTTTGCATAGCCTTTTCAAGTTTATCCATGGGAAGCTCCACGCCTTTCAAAAAACATTAAAGTCCAGTAAAACCGATTAAGGCTGACCAAACCGCATCAAGGGGCATAAGGGAAACAGAGAGGATGGCCGCCAGAATAAGAAGCGCCAGCGCGACAAACCCGATGGCATAGCGCTTGTTCCTATCGAAACGATACGTTTCCTCTTGTGTGCGAAGATAGGGAATGCTGGCCAAAGGCGCGATGCCCGTCAAGGAAGCCAAGTGATGGGGGCCACGCACACTCTGGCTTAAAAGTTGGGCAAGAATCACGCTGCCCAATCCTCCGATGATGGAGACGATAAACCCGCCTAGCAAAAGAAGAAGGCGTGGCGGTTTGGTTTTTAACGGAAGTTCGGGCGGATCAATGACACTCATTTTCTGTCCTTTGCGATCGCGTTCCATATCCTGACTCATATCAGCAGCCATCTTCTTGGCCTTCAATTCGCGATAGCGTAGTTGCGCGTTTTCGTAATCGCGAGTTAACGATGCCATTTGTTGTTCAACAACGGGGTTGCCGGTGACGGCTTTCCGGTATCTTTCTTGTTGTTCAAGAAGCGAAGCGCGTTGAGCCTCTAGGCCTTTGCGTTGTCCTTCGGCAGAGCGTAGCTGGGCAACGATGCTAAGATACGCGGGGTTATCCGCATCGGACTTGATTAAATCAGATGACTCGCCGCTTGCTTCTTGCGCGATCTTTGTCGCTTGAAGGGCGCTGAGTTGACGGCTTAGTGATTGTACATCGGGGTTTTCGGCGCCGTAAGTTTTTTGTGCGGCAGCCAGCTGGGCGGCGATGTCTGTGATTTTCGCGTTTAATTCGGCGTGATCGACCGATGCGCCTTTTTGTTTTTTTAACGCTTTGATTTGTCGCGACGTTCTAATGACATCAGGATGGGCGGATCCGTATTGAGCTGAGAGCGTGGCATACTTTGTTTGCAAAGCCTTAAGCTGCAAGGCAGGCGAGGCCAAAACAGCGCCATCGGCAAACGCGCGGGAATAGGGATCCACGGCGGCTAACTGCGCGCGCAGGGCGCCGATGTTGCCGTCTGTTGAGGCTATTTGGCTTTCGATATTTTGCAGGTTCATGGTGACCGAAGCCGCCGCCTGTTGGTTGAACATCAATGCTTCGGGGCGCGTGTCGCCGCTTTCCTGTTTGTATTCAGAAATCTTTTTTTCTTGTTCACTCATAGACGCTTCAAGCTGTTTGATTTGCTGCGCAAGAAAAGCGGTTGTTTCTTCGGCCTGAGAGCGGCGTTGTTTCAAGTCTTCATCTAAGAAGCGTGTGATGAGCTCATTGGTGACTTGTTGCGCCAAAAGGGGATTGTCATAACTGAAGCTTAAAGTAAACGCGATGGCTGAAAGCTGCCCTGCGCTTGCTTTTTGCGCCGAGGCGGGGTTGGCCATAAGACTGCCAACCAGATTGAGCTTAATCTTCTGGCGCATGGTATCGGCGATAAGATCGATGGGGGTGGAGGCTCGTGCTTTGGAGTAAAGGTTGAAT
>DYNT01000237.1 GCA_020720905.1 Micavibrio aeruginosavorus | reverse complement strand
GGAAGTGGAAAGATGCAACGCCGCCTTTGAAAAACTGTACGGACTGCCGCGCGAGGAAATTGTCGGCAAAAAACACGGCGAGATCATCCGCTGGGAGAAAGAGCCGCAAGGCAGAACGCTCGAAGAATCAGTTGCCGATGGATGGCCCCTGACTCCAAACGCCACACTATATGTGGAAGGCGATATTGAACGCCCGCAGCCGACTCATCTGCCGGTGGGCATCACATACGCGCCTTTGCTTTCCAGCGAAAATAAACTACGCAACGTCTTTATCAGCATGCGCGACATTACGCATTTTCGGACAGCCGATGAAATCAAGGCGACCTTCATCTCCATTGTGAGTCACGAACTGCGGACGCCGGTTGCGCTGATCAAAGGCTACGCATCCACTTTGCGGCGCGATGATGCCAAATGGGACAAACACACCATCAGCGATTCTCTGGCGGTGATTGAGGAGGAGGCGGATCGCCTCTCGAAAATGATTGATGATTTGCTGGACGCCTCGCGTTTGCAGGCGGGCGGTCTCAGCCTGAACCAAGCCGATGTATCCATCCCCAGCCTGGGGCGGCGGGTGGTGGCGCGTTTCGCATCGCAATCTCCGAAGCATCACCTCGTCACCGACTTTCCAGAAAAATTCCCTGTCATCATCGGCGATGAAACGCGCATCGAACAGGTGATTGCCAACCTGGTATCCAACGCCTTGAAATATGCGCCCAAAGGTGAAATCAAAATCAGCGGCGCGGCGCGCCCCGAACAGGTGATTATTTGCGTCAGCGATGAAGGCTCTGGAATTGAAGCCAAAGACCTGCCGCATATTTTTGATAGGTTCTATCGTTCGACCAACGCTGTCAAACAAACGAAAGGCGCGGGGTTGGGGCTTTACCTGGCGCGCGCCATTGTTGAGGCGCATGGCGGGCGCATCTGGGCAGATGCGGGGGCGACCTCAGGCGCGAGAATTTGTTTTTCGCTGCCGCGTTAAACCAGATGGTAAAATAATCCGCTTTCTTAATTCGTAAACTTATAATTCCAAAATCCAAAATCCAAAATCCAAAATCCAAAATCCAAAATCCAAAATCCAA
>DYNT01000089.1 GCA_020720905.1 Micavibrio aeruginosavorus | reverse complement strand
CGAAGTGGCGGGTAAGCTGGCGCTGGATATTGAAAATCCGGTTTTATCCGACAATGAAACAGCGCTGGCGCAAGAAGTCGTTCGGCTTATGGCCAAAGATGTTGAGGCCTCTGTTCGTTTGGCGCTTTCGCAAAACCTGCGCCATGCGGCGCGATTGCCCCATGATATCGCCGTTCAGCTGGCCAACGATATTGAGCAAGTGGCCCTTCCCCTTTTACAAGAGTCGGGCGTTTTAACCGATCAAGATTTGTTGGCGATTATTGCCAAAGGCTCTGGCGCGAAACATGAGGCCATTGCCGGACGCGCGATTGTCTCGGCCACGGTATCAGAGGCGATCATTTCCACGGCGGGAGAAAAAGCCGTCACGACGTTGATGGGCAACCGAGGCGCGCAAATCTCTGAGCAAAGCTATGACAAGGCCATTTCTCGCTTCGAATCGAACGATGAGGTCAAGGGCGCCATTTGTCGTCGTGCGACACTGCCTGCCACGGTGGCGGAGCGCTTGGCGTTTATGGTGTCGGAAAAGCTGCAGGATTATTTAGTCTCGCATCATTCTTTATCAGCGAATGTTGCGGCCGATCTTGTTTTGCAAAGCCGCGAGCGCACCATTGTTGAAATGGCGTCAGGCTCTTCGGAAGAAGAGATGGAAAAGCTGGTTGCCCAGATGAACGAAAATGAGCGCTTGACCCCTTCGATCATCTTGCGCGCGTTGTGCATGGGCGATGTTTTATTTTTTGAAGCCGCGCTTGCCGTGCGGGCGGGCATTCCCCTTCTTAATGCGCGAATCTTGATTCATGATGGCGGCCAATTGGGCATGAAAACGCTGTATGACCGCGCCACCATGCCCCCCAATATGATGCCCGTTATTCGCGCCGCTTTGGATGTCGTCCATGAAACCGAAATGGATGGCGCGGCGCATGATATGGAGCGTTATCGCGCCCGCGTAATTGAGCGCGTCTTGACGCAATTCGAAGATGTTGGATCAGACGATTTTGAATATCTTTTAAACAAGCTGGGCGACATCATGACGGCAGAAAAACGCGCCTAAGGGCGTTGTGATGCACGCTATCCCTTGGCGGCAATGTTTAAAAACAGCTGACGGCTTAGTGCTATATCGGGTGTGCCGGTGCGTTTGCAGGCGGCTTCGGCCTCGGCCAGTTGAAGAAGCCGCGCTTCAATTTTTTCTAAGGTCCAGCGGCTTAATTGGCGTGTCATGGGCGTGACCAGCTTCCAAAAAACGGGCGGGGTCAACTTCTTCAACGCATCGCCCGCGCTTGCTCCGTTTGCCATATAGGCTCGAGCCAGCTGAAGACGCATGAAGTGGCGCTGCATGCCGCGCAACAGCGCCACGGGCGATGTTGGCTCGGCCAATAAGTGATCCAAAAGAGTTGCGGCGCGGCGCACATCGCCACTGGCGGCGGCTTGCACCAAATCATCCATTTCTGCGCCGCCTGCATTCGCAATGACGGCGATGACGTCATCCATCGTGAGGCTCTCTGCGCCCCGCGCATAAAGGGCGAGTTTGTCCAGCTCGCTTCGCAAGGCAAGGCGGTCGGGGGGCAAAATATCGGCTAAAAGCTGAATCACGTCACGCGGCGCGGTTAGCTTTTCTGCCTGTAGCGCGGCGGCGATGGTGCGCGCGCGCGCGGCGGCATCTTCTTGATAACAGGGAAGGCCTGCGGCAAGGGGCGAGGCTCCCTCGCACAAGGCGCGAAGTTTAGATCGTTTGTCCAAATCGCCCGCCTCAATCAAGATAATGCTGTCAACAGCAGGCGGTTCTTTTAAAAAAGGCGCCAGCGCGGCGGCGTTGCTTTCGCTGGCGCGTTGCAGACGGATAAGCCTACGCCCCCCCCCCAAAGCCATTGCCGCAGCCTCATCATAAAGAAGCGCAGCATCGCCCCCGACTTGCCCCCCCGTCAGGAGAGAAACGGCAAACGGGTCTGTTTTGTCTTTCACGAGTTTTGAGGCAAGCGCTTCGCTCCGTTCGCTGACAAGTCCCGCATCGGGGCCATAAATCAAAATGACACGCACGTCCTTGGGCGGAGCTTGTAGGAATCCCGTGATTTGGGCAAACGAAAGCTTCATTGTTGGGGCGAGGGCTTCGTAACAGAAGGACGTTCTCTTTCCGCATAATAAAGGCTGAGGCGTCCTGCAATTTGTTCGCTGATTTCATTCAGGGCGCGTTCATACGCATCGCGTTGTGTGGCCAGCGTGCCGTATTGTGCGGTCAACTTGCTGTAGCTGGCGACGCTGTGGGCCGACCCGCTGAAAAGCGTTTTTTTCTCGCGATCCCGCAACATATAGCTGGCGTTCATGTCCAATTGGCTGCGCGAGGTTGTGGCATCTTTTTGAATGCCAAGCCCTACTTCGGTTGAAGACAGGGTGATTTTTAAAAAGGCCGTAGGCTCGGCAGGGCGACCATGGAAATAAAGCCGATCCATAAGTTTGTTGCGAAGAAACTGTCCGTCTTTCCCATCAATGGCGTCGATAAAAATAGTGCTGAGAGAAACCTCTACGGCGGGCGAGCCTGTATGATGGCCATAAATTGGTGAAAAGCCGCACGCGGATAAAAGCGCCAAGCCAAGAAGAAGAGCGCCTGTACGGAGGGTCATCACGCCACCACGATGCTGACGATTTTATTGGGAACCACGATTATTTTTTTCATCGTTTTACCTTCCATGGAGCGCTTGACGCCAACCTCAGCCAAGGCGGCTTCTTCAATGGTCTTGGTGGAGGCGTCTTTGGGAATCGTGATGGTGGCGCGAAGCTTACCGTTGACTTGCACTGCGAGGGTCGTGGTGCTTTCCACCAGCAAAGCGGGGTCGGCCTTGGGCCATGGGCTTTGCACTAAAGGCGTGGCGTGTCCCAGATGTTGCCATACCTCTTCCGTGATATGGGGCAACATGGGGTTAAGCAGGCGCATCAGCGTTTCAACGCCTTCGCGCAAAACGGCGGCATCGCCTTCAAACGACTCCAACGCGTTGGCTATTTCACGCGCCCGCGCCACGGCGCGGTTGAAGTGGAAGCGCTCGAGGTCATTGGTAAAGTCCGCGATGGTACGATGGATCATTTGCCGCAAGGCGAGCGTTTTATCCTCTGTGCCGTTGCTGTTTGACGCGGCAGAAACTTTGTCCAGCAAGCACCACAAGCGGCCAATAAAGCGCCACGAACCTTCAACGCCTGCCTCTGACCATTCGATATCGCGCTCTGGCGGGCTGTCGGACAGCATAAACAAACGCGCCGTATCTGCGCCATAAAGCTTGATAATTTTGCCGGGATCAACGACGTTTTTCTTGGACTTGCTCATGACCTCAATGCGGCCAATCGTGACTGGCCGCCCCGTTTGCGCATGAACGCCAGAGCCATCCGCGTTGCGTTTCACCTCTTCAGGATACAGCCACGCGCCGTTTTCATCCTTATAAGATTCGTGGCAAACCATGCCTTGCGTAAACAAGCCGGTAAAAGGCTCATCGATTTTCAAATGTCCCGTCGCTTTCATGGCACGGGCGAAGAAGCGGGCATAAAGTAAATGCAAGATCGCGTGTTCAACGCCGCCCACGTATTGATCGACAGGCAACCAGTAATCGACATCCTTGGGCTCGACAGGCTTATCCTCGCACGTTGCCGAACAGTAACGCGCATAATACCAACTGGAATCCACAAACGTGTCGCACGTGTCCGTCTCGCGCAGCGCAGACTTGCCGCATTGGGGGCACGCGACGTGCTTCCATGTGGGATGATGATCCAGCGGATTGCCCGCCTTATCCAGTGTAATGTCGTTGGGCAGAGCGACGGGTAAATCTTTATCGGGAACGGGAACCGCGCCACAATGCTCGCAGTGAATGATGGGAATGGGGCAGCCCCAATAGCGTTGGCGGCTGACGCACCAATCGCGCAAGCGGTATTGCACCGTACCTTTGCCCGCGCCGAGTTCTTCGATTTTTTTGATGGCGGCCTTAAGCGCTTCACCCGTTCCAAGGCCATCCAAAAACTGTGAGTTAAAGGCCTTGCCGTCGCCCGTGTAGGCCACGTCACCCACGGTAAACGTGGCGGTGTTTTCGCCTTCGGGGAGCACGACGGCCTTGACGGGCAGATTGTATTTGTGGGCGAAATCTAAGTCGCGCTGATCGTGCGCGGGACAGCCAAAGATCGCGCCTGTGCCGTATTCGACGAGCACAAAGTTGGCGACAAAAACGGGCAGCGTCCACGAAGCGTCAAAGGGATGGACAACGCGCGCGCCCGTATCAAAGCCCTTTTTCTCGCCCTTTTCGATATCGACAATACTGGTGCCTGTACGGTTGCAATCCGCGCAAAAAGCGGCCAGTTTTTCGTCTTGTTCCGCCAGTTTTTTCGCCAAAGGATGATTGGCAGAAATCGCGACAAACGAAGCGCCAAACAGCGTGTCGGGGCGCGTGGTGAAGACTTGGACTGTTTCCGTCGCGCCGTCGCGTGCCACGCAAAAATCGACATACGCGCCTTCGGATTTACCGATCCAGTTTTCCTGCATGAGGCGGACTTTGTCCGGCCAACGATCCAGCCCTTTCAGGGATTGCAGCAAATCTTCGCTATAGGCCGTGATGTTCAAGAACCATTGGGACAGGAGCCTCTTTTCCACCAAAGCACCAGAGCGCCAGCCACGTCCCTCGATCACTTGCTCGTTCGCCAAAACGGTGTTGTCCACGGGATCCCAATTCGCCCACGCTTCCTTGCGATAGACCAAGCCAGCCTTCAGGAAATCCAAAAACAGCTTTTGCTGATGCTTGTAGTAAGAGGCATCGCATGTCGCAAGCTCGCGGTCCCAATCAAGGGAAAGCCCCATGCTTTGCAGCTCGGCCTTCATGCCCTTGATGTTACTATAAGTCCATGTGGCGGGATGCGTCTTGTTGCCCCGCGCCGCGTTTTCCGCCGGAAGGCCAAAGGCATCCCAGCCCATGGGGTGCAGGACGTTAAAGCCCATGGCCCGCTTATAGCGGGCGACCACGTCGCCAAGCGTGTAATTGCGCACATGACCCATATGAATGCGCCCCGAAGGATAGGGCAGCATAGACAGGGCATAGTATTTGGGGCGAGAATAATCTGTCTCGGCCTTAAAGCTTTGATTCTGCAGCCAGTATTGTTGCCATTTAGCTTCGGTGGCGGGGGCGTTATAGCGTTCAGACATGAGGGATGACCAAAGGGTTAGCGTTTACAAGCCGCTACGTTACCGCACATTCTTTTGCCCTGCAAGGAGGGGAAAGAGCCTACAGAATTAGTTTCATGTGGACTTGGCGCTTGGGCGTTTTGTATAAAAACAAAAAGGAAACCAGCTTTTTCACAAAGGAATTTAAAATGATTGAAAAAGACAGAATGACAATAGTGGGGTCGCCCATTGGCTATGGCTTTGGCTCCCGCCTTAAAGCCATTGGTCTGCGAACCGATGTTCAGGCGACCTTGTTGTCGTTTGCCTTTGCCGTGGCGGCCTGTCATGTCTGCGCGCCACAGACTCCCTCAGCCGCTGTTTTGAAATTGGGTCTTGTGACGAGTTTAAGCGCTGGTTTTGGCGCAAGCCTCATGTATTTTGGCGAACTTGCGCAGACCTCGCTTTTGTCCCTGAAAGACACACAGACTCACAACGAGCGAAGAGGACCAACCCCC
>DYNT01000002.1 GCA_020720905.1 Micavibrio aeruginosavorus | reverse complement strand
CAGACTCGAAAAGCGTCTCCTAGTAGCCTTCTGCTCGACGTACGGCCTCGAAAAAGACTCGATTCGTTGATTCTATTGGGTTTTTTAAGACCTCTATTGCCCTCCCTTTTGGGCCGACTTTTGGGGGCTTGAAAGAGGGTCTTCTTCGCCTACCCACGCCTTTAATCGCTGCGCCAAAAGAGAAGCATCGCCCTCAACTGCCGTCAACGCCATCCCGCTTCTTCTTTTCTATTTTTCAGGAGCCTTGGCCGCCAAGGAATGTTTGATTTGATCGGAAAGGGTCAAAAGCGCGTTTTGCAAAAGAGCCAGCGCCTCCTCTTGCCGTACGCCCACGTCTTTCATTTCTTTCTTTTGCAAAGAAAGGGCAGCGCGACGCATCGATTCAACCGCCGCCTTAATCTCTTCTGTCGGCAACGTCGCTTGGCTTATAACCTCGCGCAAGGCCGCCAGCAAAAGCTGTTGCTGGGCAAGGGCGTGCGTGATCCCCGTTGCTAAAGTCTTACGCTCCACCGCCGAAGCGGGACGCAAGGTCAACAAGGGCGAGAGTTCTTCGTTAAGGCTCTTTTGCCCACGCACCAAAGCGCGAAGCGCTGAAATTTGTTGAGCCAAATGAGCTTGATCTGGCGTTAGATCGGGCGGCGTTGTCCTTAGATTTTCAATTTGTTTTTGCAAAGGGGCCAACAGTTCACGCGCCTCATGGCCGTTTCCTTTTTTTAAGAGCGCCCCTATCTCAAGCAACCGGTTCTGCAAATCTTCAGGATAGAGCATTTCCTGCGCTGTCGCTAACGGCCAATCCAATTCTTGCAGCGCTGGTGGCTGCTTGGCACGTTCATCCTCTAAAACATCAAAATACCGCGTCATCATTTCCTGCAAGCGAAGCCAATGCGCCACAGCTTCATCCGCCATAGGCTCCCGCATGAGAGCCAAAGAAAAATCGCGCTCAGCCTCGGCTAAGTCGCTCCGCGCACGCCCCATAGCCCCCTCTTCCAAACGCAACGCCGTTTGCCACAAAAGCGAGTCCAAAGATTCTATCGTTTCTGTGGTCGGGGCAAGAACCAATCGCACAGCGCCAGCGCGCAGCGCCATCATCACAACTTTATCGCCATGATAAAGCCCCTGCTGCCGCGCGATGCCCGCCATCACATTGGCCGCTTCCTCACGCGAGGACACATCGGGTTGCCCCAAAAGCTTTTGCCTCTCTTCGATAAGGGCGCGCGCAAAAGGATTGTGGAACGTCCGTGTCGGCAAGGCCAAAACCTTGGGCAAACTAGACGACCGATTCCCCGCGCCATCCGTCGCAATCAATTGGATCGTGACGGGAAAGCCAGCCCACGGCAACGCTGTCAAATCAATATAGCTTGCCGTTTTAATCTGCTTGGCTGAGGGTCGTTCTAACACAATTTCAACGGGATCCGTTGGCAGCCCTTTTTGCGCCGTTGTGGGCAAAACACGAACAGAAATCGATTCAACGCCATAGTCATCCTGCGCCTCATACGCAAAGCGAATGGACTTACGCACGGTTAGCTCTGGCGTCTCGATCAAGCTGATATGCGGCGGGGTGTCCGGCTTGACCTCAAAAGTCCAAAGCGCCAATCGGTGCCAGCCGCGACGCAAAAACAGAGACACATCCTTTTTTTGCGCGGCGGACGGAACAATAAAAGTTTTATTGCCTCCGCCGTCGCCCGCATCATCCAATTTTTCTTCGCGGCCATTAAAAGAAACGACAAGATCCTCTGGCTCACCTTGCCAGCTAACCTGTACCAAGCTTCCTTCCAACACGCGATGCGAAGACGCGCCCTTTTCACTCAACGGCGCAGCCGGAACATGGGCATAAGACGGTGGCGTGCCCCACGCCTTCGCGGCAAGCGATACGCCACTCCCCCAACAAGCCCCTAATGCAACCAAAACGGCAATGGGCAAGAAAAAACGAAGATGGGCGCGATGAGACCAAAACCCTAAAGCCCCGCGCACAGCCTGCACGACCCAAAGCAACCACAACGCCGCCGCCGCCCCATGCAACGAAAGATAAAGGAAGGAAAAAGAATCCAAAGCCCAGAACAACCCATAAACGGCCAGCATAAGAACAGGCACAGCAAGGGCTCGCGCCATATCGCTGCGCCATGTCCGATGCGCAGAAAGCCCGCCATATAAATGCGCCAAGCGCGTCTTGCGCGAGGCTAAAAACTTGCGAAACTTTTTTTGATGGCTACGCGGCACGGGGGATCACCATCCAATCAGGGATCGACTCCCACCCCATTTGCTCCGCCACCGCGATGCGCCGACGAATGATGGCATGCCGGGCGCCTGAAACCAGAACCTCAGGAATCAAGGGACGACCATTATAGGTTGAGGCCATTGCGCTGGCATACGCGCCCGCCTGCATGATGGCAAGCAAATCACCCGCCTTGAGTTGATCGGGCAGCATAAAGTGATCGCCAAAAGAATCGCTGGTTTCACAAACAGGGCCGACAACGGAAACGGGGGCAGTCAGGCCGATGATGTTCTGACGCACACTCAAAATCTCATGCCGCGCACCGTACAGGGCGGGGCGCACAAGATCATTCATGCCTGCATCCACGATAATAAAGGTTTTGTTGTCCGTTTCTTTAACATGCACAACGCGCGTGACGAGAACAGCGGCATCGCCAACCAACTTACGCCCAGGCTCAAACGACAACGCGCAGCCAAGAGAACCCAAAACCTCATGCACCATCGCGGCATAATCGGCAAAAGGCGCCAGCGTTTGCCCGTCATAAGGGATACCCACACCGCCACCAAGATCCAGCCGCTCAACCTCTAGGCCCTGCGCACGCAAAAGCCCAACAACATCGGCTAAGCGCTGATAGGCCAAACGGAACGGCTCATAATCCTTGAGCATGGATCCGACATGCATCGTCAGACCCTTAAACACACAATGGGGACTTGCCAACAAAAGAGCTAAAGCCTCCCCCATTTGCTCTAGGCCAATACCAAACTTGACGCCCTTATGCCCCGTTGAGATTTTGGCATGGGTTTTGGCATCAACGTCTGGATTAAGCCGAAGCGACACGGGCGCTTCTTTGCCCAAAGCGCCCGCCACGTGATTGATCAAGCGTAACTCAGGCAACGATTCTGCATTAATTTGCAAAATGCCCGCCAGCAGCGCCGCCGCGATATCATCACGCGTTTTACCAACGCCAGAGAAAACGATCTTTTGGGGAGCAACGCCGCCCGCCAAAGCACGCTCTAACTCTCCCGCCGACGTAACATCCGCCCCTGCGCCGCATTCCGCCAAGATGCGAATAACCGCTAAATTAGCATTCGCCTTCACCGCATAATGAATCGTAGCGTTTAAATCCGCAAACGGCTTTGCAAATAGGCGATAGTTACGCTGCAATTGCTTGGCGCTCACGCAATAAAAGGGCGTGTCAATCTCCTCGGCAATTTCCGCTAAAGGAAGAGCCTCAGCACATAAAACACCATTGCGATAGGCATACACTGATTTTGTCATGGAGAAGGATCCGTCTTAATGTCAGGATAATGGCGAGGAACCCCATCGGTCTTGGCTCCACCGCTTTCAGGCGGAGGATCAACCGCAGGCGGCATTTTCCCACAACCCACCAAGAAAATCACAAGAAAACACAAGGCCAACAACGTTCCAAGCACATGAAGCTTGATCTTATCATGATGAAAACGCTTGGCATGAACGATTTGGTAAGACATGGTGTGTAAACTGTTCCTCTTCCGCATCCTTTTTGGGATTGTATGATGTTTAAACGCCTTATCGCAAGCCTCCTTTATAGCCTTTGTCTTGTTTCTTGCGGATTCATGTTTTTAGGCACAGTGACGGGGGTTCAAGCACAAGCCCTTATTCCCTTGGCAACGCCCGTGCCTTTGCCGGCCACGTTGCTTCATACGATAAAAGGCGGAGAAACGACCCTTGCCTCTGTCCTTAAGGAAAAAGGCAAAGACCACTACTATTTGGTTCATTTATGGTCGCCCTCTTGCCGCGCTTGCGTTCCTGAAATGAAACAACTGGATAAAATCCAAATGGCTTTATCGAAGCAAGGTTTTACCCTTGTGTCGATTGCCCAAGATCCCAATGGAACGTTTACGGTTCCGGCCTTTTCACAGCGGCATGAGATTAAAACCATCGATTCCTATATCGATGAAAGGGCGTCCATGATCAAAAGCTTGCGCCCAGCGGGACTGCCCACAACCTATCTGACGACGCCCGATGGGTTGATCATCGCGTACCACGAAGGATCCATGGATTGGGAACACATAGGCGCGATGGCCTCGGCCTCACCCGCCACAACCATCCGTTAACTGCCTGTCGTTGTGCTGGTATCCTCAGCCGTGGCCACAGCGGCAAAGACGGACTTGATCGCCGTGTCTTTAACACTTAAGTCGCCAACTTTAAGCGTCGTCACCCCATCCGAGTCTGTTTCGATCCCCGTCACAAGACCGATCACGCGCATATCCTCCACCGTCATCGCATCACCCGACATGTCTTTTGCGACAAGGGAGAACTTATAAACGCCATCGGCTGCCGCTTTGCCTGAATCAAGCGCGCCATCCCACGCCACACGATTAAGGCCTTCAGCGGTCGAGCCACTAATCTGGGCGACAACATTGCCTTTGCTATCTTGCACCGCAATAACGACGTTGCTTGCTTTCTCTGGCAAGTCGTAAGCCAACTTCGCCGTCCCCCCTTGCACAACCAATTCTCCATCGGCCGTCGTTTCAACGTACTGCCCCACATAGCTTAGCAACGGCGTGATGCCGTTGGAGTTAAGCGCCGTCAACATTTGCTCCAGCTTATCGTTTGTCGCGATTTGCTGTTCAACAGACGAATATTGAACAAGTTGTTGCGTGAACTCGCTGGCATCCATAGGCGATGTCGGATCCTGATTCTTCAACTGCGCCGTCAAGATTTTCAAAAACGTGTCATAGTTGCCAACCAGCGTGTTTGTGTCTGTGCTCGCTGTTGTGCTGGTCGTCGTCGTCGTTGTCGCCGCCTTTTGCGACGCAATGTAATTGTTGATAAGATTGGAATCCGAAGTGGCCGATAACGACATGGTTGTTCTCCTTAAACGCGCAAGTTAACGTGACCGGGGGTCACATAATAGGTTTCCACTTGGCTTGTGGCCACCTCAAGAGACGCGCCATAAGACTCCTCATCAGCGCCACGCCCCTTTGTGAACCCCTCACTTTTATTCTGAGAAAACTGCCCCGCGCTTCCTTGATCGCGCAAAGAAAACTCCATGCAGCCCGCTTGGGCTTGAAGCCCTGCGTCTTGCAACGCACGCTGCAAACTAGAGGAATCTTTCTGCAAAAGCGTCAAGGTCGCCTGATTATCGGCCACCACCGTCCCCGTCACGCTTTTATCAGAAGCCACCGTGAGCTTGACTTCAATTTTGCCCAATTCAGCAGGCTTTAATTGGATCGTTATTTCATCAAGGCCTTCTTTTACGGCCCTATGCACTTGAACGGCAACCTGCTCCGCTGCTTGGGGCAGTCCTGCCGCGCCCCCCTTACTGACCCGCGCAGCAGAAAGCTGACTGGCAAAATCATAGGAGCCCACTGACTTCACGCCGCCACCAAGGGGCGATGTTGTGTCCACTTGCCCCGCGCCGCTCGCAGCCTTCAGGGTTCCTCCCGTGACCGCTTCACCTGTCTCCTTCGCAGCAGCCGCAAGAGCTGCTGTAGCCATGCCAGAAGAGGACGTTACCGCAGTAGGAAGGGTCTCACTTTTCAGCAAAGAACCCACGGCATAAAGATCGCCTCCGTTATCAAGGGAGGCTCCTTGCATCGAAGTGGTAGCCTTTGCGCCGCTTTGAGATAATTCCTTCCCCGTTTCTGCCAACGCATCCCAATCAACGGCAAGAGCCTCCGCTCCGCCCTCATCTGCCACAGGAGCCTTGCCACCCTTTTGCTGCTCTTTAAACACCAAAATATTGCTAACGATTTCCTTAAGCGCGGCGTTCATGCCTTCTTGCGTCGAGGCCGCCTCGCCCCCTTCTTCTCCCAACGCAGAGTCAGCGCTTATGTCCTTTTGTATCTGCGCCAAAGCTGCCAGAGCCCCCCTTTGAGCCTCCGTCAGATTCTCGTCCATCGTCGTCGGGTTCGTCGCCTTCTGTCCATCGCTGAGGGCGAACGGCGCGTCGTCTGCGGCCACCTGCGCCGCCTTGCCATCCAAAGGGGCGATGACCGCCAAAAGAGCCATCAGCTCTTCTATTCTCTCCAAAGAATCTGTCTTTTCTTCCTGATCGTCTGAAGCTCTTTTGCTCCCATCATCACGCTGTAGCTCTACAGCTACCGCTCCATTTTGTGATGCCGTATCGTCCTGTGTCACGCTCTCTGCGTCCTGCCTTGGCGCAGTGGGCAAAGCCTCTTTCGAATCGCTTGTTTCTTTTCTAAGGGATTGTTGAGCACTGGGGCGTTCCTGCGCTTGAAGCTGTGCCCGATCCTCTTTGTCGCAAGAAACAGAAGATGCAAAACGACGAGACGATTGTTCATCCGTGTCATAAGACCCCGATGCCGAAGGCTCATAAGCCTCAACCTCTGGCAACGCAGTTTTTGTTTCCGCCAACAAACTGGCGAACAAAGTGCCCGTCCCGCCGCACGCATCCACCCCCGCTTTAAGGGCAGATAACAGGCCTGACATCTTATCGGCCATGGCCGTCATCTTTGTTTCTATCACTTGAGTCATCGTAAAATCCTTTTCTTCCGATCAAGCCATACGGCTGACGGCAACGGGTTTGCAGGAGGGGCTATAACTGCCCAATAAAAGGGGCGTTTTGCGCGGATCGCTATAACATTCGTTTGTTTTGTTTTGGTCGCGCGCCGCGCCGATGACCGTTTGAACCAGCGCTTGCGTGGCATGAATCGCCGCTTTTAAATCAGCCGCATTACGCATCGCGCTCACAGCCAATACTTCGCCTGAACGGCGGAGGCGCAAGCGCTCTTCTGCGCTGACTTCTTTAAGCAGCTCCGGCCTTTGTGTCAGCGTCGTTATCGAAGCGCGATAGTCGCGCATCCACTTGGCTTTTTCAGCGCGCACTTCGGCAAGGCCTTCGAAATCCTGCTTGCGCAACAAATCAGTTTCTTGATCCATAACGCGGGAAAGGGCCTCCATGACGCTTAAAACGGCCACCGTTAGCCGCACGCCTTCCGGCGTGCTGGCGGGAGCATCTTGCTTTGTCTGTTGAGGCTGCTTCATTTTCGTTTTCCTTTTTTCGTTTTCTCAGCCACGCATACCGTTTGCTTTTTCCTGCATTTGGATCATGGCCCTTGTGACATCATCGGAAAGACCCGTATTCATGCCTTGTGCCATGGCCTTGCCGTACTCCTGCACAAGCAAATCCTTCATCACATCCTCGCCTGCCCCGCCGCCAAACATACCATTCACCTCAAGACCTTCCCACATGGGCTTGAGCATTTGCGCCATAAAAACGGCTTCAAACTCTTTGGCCGTCTTCTCAATCCCCGCTTGGGACAGCGCCATTTTCTGCCCCGTCATAACGCCAGAAGCCGGTTTCATCACATCAACAGGGGTTGTTAAAGCATCCACGCTCTGTCTTCCTTTTCCCGCCTTAGATAATTTCCAAATCAGCCTGCAAAGCGCCTGCCGCCTTAATCGACTGCAAAATCGTGATCATATCCCTAGGCCCAATGCCCAGCGCATTAAGGCTTTGCACCATATCTTGCAAACTGACCCCTGCGCTAAACACGCCCACTTTCTGCCCAGCGCCTTCGTCAATCTCTATCGCCGTCCGCGCCACAGTTGCCGTCGAGCCGCCTTGCGACAAAGACCCAGGTTGCGAGACTTGCGGGGTTTCTGTGATACGAATGGTCAAATTACCTTGTGCAATCGCGACCGTATTGATCCGGACATTCTCGCCCATCACGATCACACCCGATTGCTCATCAATCACAACCTTGGCAATTTGATCGGGGGCAACGTGGATTTGCTCTATTTCCGTCATCAATGCCACGATGTCATGACGACGCGCATCAGATACCAAAACACGCACCGTCGCCGCATCTAGGGCAACAGCAACTTTACCCTTAAGATGCTCATTAACAGCCTGTGCCACGCGATTGGCCGTTGTGAAATCAGGGTTGCGAAGAGACAACCGCATTGATCCCAAATCCGCCAAACGGAACTTAATCTCACGCTCAACAATCGCGCCATTCGCAATGCGTCCCGATGTCGGCACGCCCTTGGTCACCGAAGAACCTTGCCCCTGCGCGCTAAAGCCGCCAACGGCCAAAGCGCCTTGCGAGACCGCATAAACCTCGCCATCCGCGCCCAACAAAGGCGTCACCAAAAGCGTACCACCGGTCAGGTTCTTGGCATCGCCAAGCGTTGACACCATGACATCGACCCGCGAGCCTTGTGAGGAAAAGGGAGGAAGCGTCGCCGTCACCATCACTGCGGCTACGTTCTTCGTCTTCATGCTTGTCCCGCGCGTGTTCACACCTAAACGCTCTAACATGCCGACAAGGCTTGTTTCGGTAAAAGGAGAGTTCGTCAAGCTATCACCTGTGCCGTTAAGCCCGACAACAAGGCCATAACCAATCAGCATGTTGTCGCGAACACCTTCAAAATCAACAACGTCCTTAAGCCGCGAGGTCGCCTGCGCAGGCGCAGGAACGGAAAGGATCAAAAGCCCCAAAGCCAAAACCACAAAGCTTTGCAGCGCACGAAGCGATAAAGCCCCTGTCGCAAAGCGGGGAAAATGTGGGGAGAGACGTGTAAAAGACGATTGAGGCATGAAAACTCCTGATCCTTCCACAAGGACATACGCAAACCCCATGCCAAAAAGCGCCTTGCTATTATTTTTTATCTATCCTTTTGATCTCTTTTACCTTTAAAATACGCGCTATGTTTTTTCCCCTTCCCCTTAGCGATCTGGACAGGTAAACTCTACCCTCTACGTGAAGGGATCGGAATCTTTTGCCCCTTACCCGCCCCTTTTGCTGTATACAAGGGACGGGCTCTGTTTTTGCCCCTTTAGGACGATAGTATGATTAGCCGTATCGATGGCCCACGATCCGTTCAGACAACGACCCCCACGCGTCGCGCCCATAAGGCTGGATCCGTGAGCGGCTCTCGTTTTTCTGAACACCTTGATTCGACCGATGAAACATCAGGTTCATCGGGAGTCGGCGCTTTGGGTACCGTAAGCGGCGTTTTGGACATACAAGAAGTTGATGACGCGTTGGCACGCGCCGCACGGGGTAAACTTCGCGCCGAAGACTTATTAGAAAAGCTTGACGACTTACGCCTTGATCTTTTGACAGGAGCCCTATCTAAAACCAAACTACAACGACTGGCCGATGTGACTCGCTTGCGTCGTGCCGAAGTTGACGACCCCCGCTTGGGTGAAATTCTTGACGAAATCGACTTGCGTGCGCAAGTAGAATTAGCCAAATTCACCCAAACATGAGTTTTTTGTTTTTAGCGAATCACTAAGGAGCAATGCCCCATGGCCACCGTACCAAAAGCTTACAAACCAACCGAAAAAGAACCCTACATGAACCCCATCATGATAGAGTATTTTCGTCAAAAACTTGTTGCTTGGAAAGAATCCATCCTTGCCGACGCCACCAATACGCTGCAAGAGCTGCAAGACGAAGGTGGCCTGCGTGAATCAGATGTGGCCGATCGCGCCTCGGTTGAAACCGATGTTGCGCTGGAGCTGCGCGCACGCGATCGCCAACGCAAACTCATCAGCAAAATTGATGAAGCCCTAGAGCGTATTCGCAACAACGACTATGGTTATTGCGAAGAAACAGGCGAACCCATTGGCATTAAACGCCTTGAAGCCCGCCCCGTAGCCACCCTCACCGTCGAAGCTCAAGAACGGCATGAAAGAATGGAGCGCACCCATCGTGATGAACGTGAATAAACTTCTTTTAGGCACAGCCTTCCTGACATCTTGTTTGGCTCCAACACTGGGACACGCCGTAGATTCAGCGCCAGCCCTTTACGGAATCCAAGAAATACAGGTTCAAAACGCCCGCCTAAGCAACAAAGACACAACATCTCAATGCGGCCTATCCAGTGGAGAAATAGCGGATGCCGCCGTTAAAACTTTTCGTAGAGACTCGTTTTCTGTCTTCTCCCCTATTAACGCGCCTCCTTTAAAAGAAGGAACGGCTCGCATTGACTTATTGCCCACTGTGATGTCATTGCAAACGGACGATAAAACGTGCACCTCTTGGGTCTCGCTCTCGGCACAAAGCCGCAATCTTGTTGTTTTGCCGCCCATCGAAACGCCCCGTTATGTTACCATAACCTACTGGGAAGGAGGCATGATGGCTTACTCAACAACGGGAACGCATGCCCAAGCCATCGTCAATGCCATCGATAAAATCTCTGGGCAGTTCTCACGCCAATATAAGATGGATCAACCGCCAAGTCTGACCCCACCCCCTGAGATAAAAAAGCCATAAACGCTATTCGGCTTTTTGACGCGCCCGAAGAGCTGCGGTGAGCGTGCCATCATCAAGATAGTCAAGCTCGCCCCCCACAGGCAAGCCATGCGCAAGACGGGTAATGGAAACGCCCGTTCTTGCAAGCCGCTCGGCGACATAATGGGCTGTTGTTTGTCCCTCAACCGTTGCGCCAAGGGCAAGAATAACCTCTTGAATCCCGCCATTCGACACGCGGGCTACCAGTTTATCAATTTTAAGATCGGCGGGGCGAATGCCATCCAGCGCCGATAAAGTCCCGCCTAAAACATGATAGCGTCCTTTAAACGCACGAGAACGCTCAAGCGCCCATAGATCAGCAACATCTTCAACGACACAAAGGATGGTTTCATCGCGTTTTTCATCGCGACAAATAGAGCAAGGGGAGACAACATCCCAATTGCCACAAAGAGGGCAACTTTGCACTTGCACCGCAACATCACGCAAGGATTCGATAAGCGGCAACATAACCGCCTCGCGCCGTTTAAGGAGATCAAGCACAGCTCGCCGCGCCGAACGCGGCCCCAAACCAGGGAGCTTGGCCAGCAACTGCGTCAAATGATCAAGAGGCGAAGAAGACATCGATTAAAACGGCAAAGACATGCCCGCTGGCAATTGAACGCCGCCCATGGCTTTTTCAGTTTCCCCCGCGATAACAGCATCAATCTGAGCCTTGGCATCGCGACAGGCCGCAATGATGGTATCCTCCAACATCTCAACATCAGATGGATCCACAAGCTTGGGATCGATTTTAAGCTTTAATAGCTCACCCTTGCCATTCATCGTAGCCAAAACGGCATCACCGCCTGCTTGTCCTGTTCTTTGCGTCTCGGCAAGCTTCGCCTGCATGGACGTCATCTTGCCTTGCATATCTTTAACTTGCTTCATCATTTGGCCGATATTAAGCATCGTTTTTTCCTTGTTATTAATAGCGATAATGATCAGCCTTGTAAGGCCCTTCAGGGGATACCCCTAAATACGCAGCTTGCTTATCCGTCAACGATGTCAAGTGCGCCCCCAATTTATCCAAATGCAACCGCGCGACTTTTTCGTCCAAATGCTTGGGCAACGTATAAACCTTAACCTCGTACTTACCCGGATTGGTCCAAAGTTCGATCTGTGCCAAGGTCTGATTGGTAAAAGAGGCGCTCATCACAAAACTGGGGTGACCCGTCGCGCAGCCAAGATTGACAAGCCGCCCCTTCGCCAAAACGATCAGGCGCTTGCCATCGGGAAAGACCACTTCGTCAACCTGAGGCTTCACCTCATCCCACACATAATTCTTTAGCGCATCAACTTGAATTTCAGAATCAAAATGGCCAATGTTGCAAATGATGGCGCGATCCTTCATCACCCGCATATGATCCAGCGTGATCACGTCCACATTGCCCGTCGCCGTCACAAAGATGTCCCCTTGCGCCGCCGCTTGCTCCATCGTCACCACTTGATACCCTTCCATCAGCGCTTGAAGCGCGTTGATAGGATCGACCTCGGTCACTAAAACACGTGCGCCAGAGCTGCGCAAGCTGGCCGCTGAACCTTTGCCCACATCACCATAACCACATACGACGGCAACCTTGCCCGACAGCATCACGTCAGTAGCACGACGGATGCCATCAACAAGGCTCTCACGGCAACCATACAGATTATCGAACTTGGACTTTGTCACGCTGTCGTTCACGTTAAAAGCGGGAATCTTAAGCGTTCCAGCCTTCATCATGTCATACAAGCGATGTACGCCCGTCGTCGTTTCTTCGGATACGCCGCGCACGTCTTTAAGCATGTCAGCATGCTTGTCATGCATGTCCTTCGTTAAATCGCCGCCGTCATCAAGCAGCATATTCGGCGTCCAGCCCTCCGCGCCTTTCAGCGTTTGATCGATGCACCACCAATACTCTTCCTCACTCTCGCCCTTCCAAGCAAAAACAGGGATGCCGACTGCCGCGATCGCTGCGGCAGCATGATCTTGGGTTGAGAAAATGTTACACGAGGACCAACGCACCGTTGCGCCAAGCGCAACCAGCGTTTCAATCAACACAGCCGTTTGAATCGTCATGTGAAGGCAGCCACAAATGCGCGCGCCCTTCAAGGGTTGGGACGCGCCATATTCGGCGCGAAGAGCCATGAGCCCTGGCATTTCCGTTTCGGCAATCGCGATTTCCTTGCGCCCCCAAGCGGCCAAAGAGAGATCCTTAACTTTGCAATCTGTAAAAGAGGAAACCATGAGAGAGTCCTTATAAAAGAGGGTATAAACGCTTGTGATGTCCTATCATAGGCAACGCGAAGGGGAAAGCCGAAAAAAGAAACCCTTACTTTTTCCGCGCCGCTGCAGCCTCTTGCATGCTTTCTGGTCCTCTCTCTAGAAGGGCGCGAATCGCTACCTCATCGGTCAACTTAAGAACCTCTTGCGCAAAAGCAATGGCTTGAGGCAAGTCGATGGAGCGAATCTCATTTTTAATTTTAGGAAGCCGCGACGGCGCAATAGAAAACTCACGAAGCCCCAACCCAAGAAGCAAAGCCGTAGCGCGAGGATCACCCGCCATTTCACCGCAAAGGCTGACCGGAATATTGGCGCGCCAGGCTGCCGCAATGGTCAGTTCAATCAAACGCAAAACCGCTGGATGATAGGGGTTGTAAAGATTGGCCACGCGATCATCGCCGCGATCAATAGCTAAGGTGTATTGAGTCAGGTCATTACTGCCAATGGCAAAGAACGTACACACGCGGCTAAAGGCATCCGCAGCCAAAGCGGCTGCCGGAATCTCGATCATCGCGCCAAGAGGGGGCAAGGCCGATGGCACTTTAATGCCACGCCTTTGCAAGCGCTTTTCAATGGCAACCAAGCGCTCCCGCACCTGCTTCATCTGCTCCACAGAAGACACCATCGGTATTAAAATACGAACAGGCCCATAAGCCGCAGCCCGCAAGATAGCCCCCAACTGAGCATCCAACAACTTTGTTTCACGCAGCCCCAAACGAATAGCGCGAAGCCCCAAAGCTGGATTAATGCTCTCACCCAACGTCTCACCAAGAGCCGAAGCGATTTTCTCGCCCCCCACATCCAACGTGCGTACCGTCAGTGGGCGACCTTCCATTTTCTTGACAAGATCGCGCAAGACTTCGAATTGCTCATCTTCCGATGGCAAATCAGGACGGTTCATAAAATTAAATTCGGTACGCAAAAGACCAACGCCTGTCGCCCCCGCCTCTAAAACTGAATCAATATCACGCGGCAGCTCAAGGTTTGCCTCAACCGTGACCAACGTTCCATCAAGCGTCACGGCGGGCATCGTGCGAAGTCCTTTCAGCTTCTTTGTCTCACGCGCTTGCTTAACAAGTTGCGCCTTATACGCCTGCAATGTTTCCGGCGTAGGGCGCAAAATGATTTTCCCCGCAAAACCGTCGATGATGACGGTCTCCCCTGTTGATACGCCCCCGATAAGCTCGGTCACACCCAAAAGGGCAGGAATGCCGATGGCACGCGCCATAATCGCCGCATGCCCTTCTGCCCCCCCCAACACCGCCGCGAACCCAGCCACACGCGAAGGATCCATCAAAGCCGTATCGGCAGGCGTGATTTCCTCAGCCAGAAAAATACTGCTCGGCGGCGCGCTTTCAAACGGGTTATACTTTTGTTGTAAAAGATTACGGATCAGACGCGCCCCCACCTCGCGCACATCATCGGCGCGTGCCGCCAGATATTCATCTTCCATCGAAGCAAACCCAGCAGCAATGACGCCAATCTGGCGTTGCACGGCGGCTTCGGCATTAAGCTTAGCTTCAGAAATCGTTTCTTCAACGCCACGTAAAAGGCGCGAACTGGAAACCATCCCTTTATAAGCCTCAAGCAAAAGGCCAACATCCTCATCCGCGCCAGCAGGCAACGCTTCGGCCTTGGCTTTTAGAAGGCCCAATTGTTTTTGCGTTTTTTGAACGGCTCCCTGAAAGCGTTTGACTTCCTTCTCAACCTGTCCCGCTGACAGCGTATATTCCGGCACAGGGATGCCACCTTGTTCAATAACAAAGGCGGGGCCGATGGCGATACCACTTGAGACCCCAATTCCCCGCAGTATTTTTTCGCCTTCTGCTTTCTTTCTGCGCTCAGCCGCTATCTTCATCAAACCCCCTCATGACAAGATCCGCCAAACAAGTCAAAGCCTGCACGGCTTCGGCTCCCGACGCGCAAAGATTGATGCGCGTTCCGCAGGGTGCGGCGAGCATCATCAAGCCCATAATAGATTGCCCCGATACGCGCATATCATCCCGCGCCACATTAATCTCAGCCTTAAACTGCGCGGACGCTTGCACAAACTTGGCTGCCGCACGCGCATGAAGGCCACGCTTGTTCACCAAAACAACCATCTGGCACAGCTCATCCGCACGAATTCCGTCTGCTTCCCACTCCATAGACATCAACAACCCGATGCCGCCATATTTTCCGTCACAAGCTGAATATACTTTCTGCCTGCCGCCGCTGCCTCACTGACAGCATCCAAAAGACTTGCGCTGCTGCGAAGGGAAACCAGCTTAATAAGCGCCGGTAAATTGATGCCCGCCAAAACAACCGCGTTTGTCTTTGGCATCGTGGCCAAAGCCAAATTGCTGGGCGTACCGCCAAACATGTCGGTCAGCAAAACAACGCCGTCCCCCGTATTGACCTCTTTGATCGAAGCAAGGATGTTTTGCCTACAAATGTCCATATCATCGTCGGGCGCAATGCTAATGGCTTTGGCCTGCGTCTGAAGCCCCACAATCTGATTAACCGCCGACAACATCTCGGCTCCAATAGCGCCATGAGATACTAAAACAATCCCAAACATTATCCATCTCCCTTTTGCTTTATGTCTTGTTGTTTCCTCGATCAAGATCACGGTGCCCGATGCCGACAATATAGCCCTTTGACGCGATCGCTGTTGCTATTTGTTCGGCCACAAAGACGGAGCGATGCCGCCCCCCCGTACACCCGATGGCAATCGTCAGATAATTTTTACCCTCTCGTTGATAGCGCGGCAGAAGCGGAAACAAAAGCCCCGTGAGGCGATTGATAAAACCCTCATAATCCTCATCCTTTTGTATATAAGCCGCCACATCGGGCTCCAGCCCCGTTTGAGAGCGCAAAGAAGGATCCCAATGAGGATTGGCCAAAAAGCGAACATCAAAGACCAAATCCGCTTCTCGCGGAAGACCTTGACGGTAAGAAAAGGACATCACGTAAAGCGCCAGACCTATTTCCGATTCAAGCCGATAGTGTCCCACAATCAACCGCCGCAATTCATGAATCGAAAGCGCCGATGTATCGATCACATGATCCGCTTCACCACGCAAGCCCCCCAAAAGAGCCCTTTCTTTTTGAATGCCATCCGTAACGGGGCGATCAAGCGCCAAAGGATGCCTTCGCCGCGTTTCCGTAAAGCGCCGCTGAAGCGCATCATCGGCGCATTCCAAAAAGACAAGACGGGGCCTAAGCGCTTCTTGCCTTTTCAACGTCTCATAAACACGCAGAACTTCTTCGGCAGAGAAATGAGCGTTACGCGTATCAATCGCCACGGCCAAAGCCTTGCCCGCCTGCGCGCCCTCAACCCATTGCGCCACAAGACCAAGACGCAGATTATCAACCGCCTCATAGCCTAAATCTTCCAGAACCTTCAGCGAGGTAGAAAGCCCCGCGCCGGACATGCCTGTGAGCATAATGACGGGACGCTTGGCATCTTGTCCTTTTAGAGTTTCGGTCTTAATCGACATCGCAGAACCGTCCTTGTAAAGCCCACCTGATCTTGGTTGGCGTAGAGGCTTCGCACCCGATCAAATGAATCAACCGAATGGAGCGATCAAGCAAAGAGCAAAAACGCTTGCATGGCAAGCGCTCTAACGCATGCCCTAATGGCCAAAGCTCTACCACCAAGCCCACAGGGATCCTCTGGCTATAAGAGACATCCTGCATAAGACCAACATGGCGCATTTCGATCATACCAGCCAAAGCGCGTGGCGGAGAGGCTAAAACCTGATCGCCCTCAAGCGTAAGGAGGGTCTGATCATCGGCAACAAGCATGGCGCCTTCTGCCATGAGGCGCAAAGCAACGTCAGACTTGCCGACCCCCGCCGCTCCCATCAGCACAACGGCTTGACTCTCTATCGCAACGCAGGATGCATGAAGGTTCATAACTCTTAACTCGCAAAAAATAAGGTGTGCATATCGCGCAGTCCATCCACGATAAACTGAACCGATCGCGCCGCCAAAAGAACGCCCATGACTCGCGCCACAACGGTATTGCCGCTGCTGCCCAAAATCCGCAAAACGCCACGCGAAGCCAACAGCGTGCCGAGAGTCAACCCCATGACAACGATCAGCGCCAACAGGACGCCCATTTCTTCCATCCGTCCTTCGGCGCGGCTCATCAATAAAATGATCGCTGTCATGCAGCCAGGGCCAGAAATCAAAGGAATGGCTAAGGGAAAAACAGCAACATCAGCACGATCGGCTAAACCATTGTGATCCTCTTTAGATGAACCAAAACGAGTGTCACTAAAGATCATGCGATAGGCGATGGAAAATAAAAGAATACCCCCAGCGACATGGAAAGACGGCAGCCGGATTCCAAGATTTGTCAGCAATCCTTCTCCTAAAAACGCAAAGAATAAAAGAACGCCAAAAGCTACGGCGACAGCCTTAAACGCCGTTGCTTTAATTTCTTGAGCAGGGCTATGCGCCATAAGCCCCACGAAGATAGCCGCCACGCCCAAAGGATTAGTAATCACCAAAAGCGAAATAAAAGCGTTAAGAAATGTTTGAGTCAGCATAGGCAGCTTCCTTTAAGAGAACGGGCAAGCCGCAGTCTAAGGCAGTTTTCTTGGCAAAAGAAGCTTTGTTTTGCCCCCACGCCCCCATTAAGAGGGTCTTAACTCCCCCTGTTTAAACTGAGTCCCTTCCCCATGGTTGGAGGTCTTATGGCGTTTTTAGACTGGAGCGATTCCCTATCGGTTCACTATCGGCTTATTGATACCGATCATAAAAAGTTGATCGATTTGATCAACTCTCTGCACGATCTTGGAGAGGCTGGCGCAGCCCACAGCTCCATTGAATCCACGGTCAAGCAACTGACTGACTTTTTAAAAACCCATTTTATGCACGAAGAAACCCTTATGCGTAAGACAGCTTATCCCCAAATTATTCCTCATAAAATCGAGCATGATCGCCTCATGAAACAGCTGGAGGATTTTGGGACACGGTTTAGCTCAGAACAAGTCGGTCTTTCACAAGATACCGTTATGTTTCTGCGCACATGGTTATGCGACCATATTTTAGAAGTTGATATGCCCTTAGGCCAATGGCTTACCAAACTTGAACAACCCACAGATAAAGCGCCAAACCCCTAACGCTTGCGTCTAATTCCTTGCGCGTGTCAGGTGAAAGTTCTCAAGCCCCTCAACATCGGGGAGAACATCGGCCAACACGGCCAGCTTTAAATGCCGCCGCCGACTTAAGGAAATGGCAACAAAATGCCATTGGATTTGACCACCGTGCGATTGGATCATGATCGAGCCAGCGGCCAAATCATAACCATTTTCCCGCAAGATTGTTTGAACGAGATTCTGCGAAGGGCGAAATCCTTTTTGAAACTGCATCATCACCGCAATCGGGCGCCGTGACGGCAAGAAAAGGTCAAAACGCATCCCCATCATCACAAAAATTTCGGCTAAAAGGGTCATCACAAACGCAGGCCCATATAAGCCTAATCCGACAAGAACGCCTATTGCCGACGAAGCCCAGATAGAAGCCGCCGTCGTAAGCCCGCTGATATTCAGGCCATTTTTCATAATAATACCAGCGCCTAAAAACCCAATGCCTGTGACAATGCCTTGAATGGTGCGGGTTGGATCAATAATGGCGGCATTAATGGCTGAGCGTCCCTCTAACCAAAAACTAGGGTGCACAGAGACCGATACCAAAATCGCTGCCACCATGCAAACAAGGCCATAAGTACGCATCCCTGCGGCACGACCATGATAGGAACGCTCATACCCAAATATAAAGCCAAGAGCTAACGCGACCGCCATATCCGATATAAGCGTCCACGCGGGCGATGTGTGGGCGTAAGCTTCCACTACTTTTGTAATAGCGCTGATCAAATCAATCATCGTTTTTTCCAATAGCCCCCAACGTCTCTTCTAAAAAGGCTGTCTCCTCCGTTGTCGCGGCGCGCCCTAACATAGCATTACGATGAGGAAAACGGCCAAAACGCTGTATTGTTTGGGCGCGCCATTCAGCCGAATTCACCCACTCAGGCTCCTTGGTACGCTCCCGCACATAAAAAACCGCAAGACGTTGATCACCCCTGTTTTCAGAATGCTCAAAAGGCAAATAGAAAAAGAGTTTAAAATTTCGATCAATTCTATCATCGAAATGGCGAATGATCGCCTGCCGCGCCAACTCAAGAGCAAGCTCATCCGTGGCATAGGCACGCGCCGTCCCGCGAAACATGCATCGAGGAAAAACATCAAGCAAAAGGAGAAGGCAAAGCGTGCCTTCAGGCGTTTCTTCCCATTCCCGCAATTCATCCAAGGCCGCACGTTCATGCGCCGCCAGAAAACGCGCGCGCACAGCCTCATCCAGCGCAGGGTCATGGGCAAACCAGCGTTTGGGGCCAACTTCATAAAACCAGAAGTTTAAGATTTCTTCGGGATCGGTCAACATGTCCGCCCACCCTACAACAGGAATGTTACCGAAATGTTACCGCCAGCCCATGCCCTGTTAACCTAATTTTTTATCAAGCGGCTTGGAGGGGCTAGGGACAACGGTGCCCTTCTTCCGCACAGGTCCGTCTGGCAACGCCCCAACAACAAAAAGAACCTGATCGACCTCCCCATATTTTTCTTCCCACGCATTAATAGTCTCAACCAAAACGCGGGGGAGAGCAAACCCATAGGTTGCAGCCATACCGATGTGATAAGCCGCCAACGAAAGCTGCGCTTGCGGAACGCCCATAGAAGCGGCCGCTTCAATATACTGCATGCCTCGTTGTGTTTTTTCTGAATCTTCAGTCTGAGCCATCAAAAAGGCACCCAAAGTATAAAGCGCGATGGCATCTCCCTTTTTCACCATGGCGGAAAGCCTCTGAAGAGGTATCTTTTTCATGGCACAAATCTGTTTAGCGCTGTCCCTCACCCGTTGAGCATTGGCATCACAAATGGCGCGCGCCACAAACTCTTCAAGAAGCAACGTGTCGTCTTCTCTCTCTCGCCTTTTTTTACTCGCCCTTGTTTGATCCATGTTCAATCCCCTTAAAAATACATAGCCTATTGTATAATCCGCCCTATAAAACTCAAGCGCCTTTTCAAGGCTTTACCGCGTAGCCCAAGTTCTTATATTGCCAAGATCAACATGAACATGGTTACTAGACGGATAGAAAGAAACGCCGCCGCGTTGCATCGTTTTCGCAATTTCGGCAATAGCCTTACCACTCACATTTTTGATGCGAAAATCGACAGCCCAGCCATACTTATGCAAACTTTCCTTCGCGACCTGTCCATTCGAAGAACGGAGCTTCTCATTCGTCGCGCTGGCGCGATAACCGGATAACACCTCAAAAACCACCGTTGGGGGCAAGCCAAGGCGCGTGCGAATATCAACCATATAATCGATCAATTCCGGATCAATTTTACCACTCTTATTAATGTGTCGATCACGAAAAAGATGCTCAATGGCCTGCATGGCATCAGGATCATACGTACCGTTTTTATAATAAGTCAGGTTTAACCGTTCATGGCTGTGAGGATGAACCAACACAATTGAACGCATCGCCACTTTATCGGGGCGCGTTTTTTCGCCGCCATATTGTTTGACAAGCTTGCCCGTCGTGGACACGCCGCCGCCCATACAACCACCCAATAACAACAGCAAAACCACAAAAAGGCCGCCTTTTCTCATCACCTCTTATCCTTTTCGCCATAAGGGATTAATTTGATAACCGCCCTGCTCTGTTAAAAAGACGTCAGCGCCATCGCCTTGCTCCCCCATCAGTTTACGGCGCAACCTGTAGATATGCGTCTCAAGCGTGTGCGTATCAATCCGCGAGTCATAGCCCCAAATCGCCGCAAGCAACTCCTCACGCGGTGCGGGCGCTGTGGCCTCCCACAAATAATCAAGAAGGCTCGCTTCTTTGTCGGTCAGTTTAACGCTTTCGCCCGTTGCCTTGTGAGTCAGCTTCCGCGCGTGCGCCTTAAAAAACCATGAACCAAGGGACACCGCCACATCGGGCGCTTGTTGATGTTGCCGCTGGTAAAACTGAAGCCGCGCCAATAAAAACCCAAGACGCAAGGGGCGGCTAAACGTTTCAGCAACGCCCCATGACCCAACCTCCTGCGGCGTATCACCCAAAACCAACAAAAGCGGCTCTGGCTTTCCCGCAGACAACCGCGCAACAAAAGCCTGCGCCTGCGCCTCTGTCACAGGAGCCTTCTGCGCATCCCAAAAAATAAGAGGCGGGAGCGCCTCACGCCACGCGCCAAGAGCCTCGTCAACCGAGTCAAAAAGGACATGCTGAAGATCGCCGTCTGCCTGCGTGAGCAGCTCGCCAAACGTCTGGCAAAGCGGCTGGTCAGGAGAGATAAAGCCAATAAAAAACATGGAAAGGATTATAGCAGGGGCCTAAGAAAAAGAGCAAAAAAGATTTTATAGCCCCGAAACAGTTGAAGAGTTGGCAAACAGTAAAGAAACCAAATGGGAAGCTCTTTTAGGGGTTGAATTTTGCACTTCCGTTGGGTGAGGCCTTTTAAAGGCCTCGCATTTACGTTTAGATGAGCGTGGAGTGGCCTAAAAGGGTTTTTCCTTATGGGGGTAGCACAGGAATTATACCACATTACAGAGTGATTTAAACCACTCTAACGTCGATGCTGTTTCCACACAAAGTATGGTTACTTTTTGCCCCCCCTTGCCCCACCACGATCCCCACCACGATCCCCACCACGATAAGGATAGCTTGAGGGGTGGTTTTATGGTCTCAAACCAGATAATTTCCGTTCGTCCTTACTCTTCTTCCTCGTCATCGGGAAGAGCGGCCATAAACGCCTCAGCTTCGGCGGCCATGGCGACATCAGGCACGGCAGGCTTAGGCTCTAATGTCATAAGCTTGGCCTCCGGAAAGGCGCATAAGACGGCCTGCATCAAGGGATGCGCTGCTGCGCGTTCATGGCGGCCTTTGACAATCGCCTCATCCTCTTGCGCCAGCGTTGGCAACCCTTCCTCATCAACAACAGCGATCATCCACCGCTGCCCCGTCCATTCATTAAGACATTGGCCTAAACGCCCTACCAAGTGCGCCGATGCGCCACGCTCAACGCGAAGGGTTAGTTGCCCTGCCGCCATGCGCACAAGGTGGACATAACGACACAACTCAGCATACAGCCCGCCTTCGCGGTTGGTCGCGAAAAGCTCCGCAACCTCGCGGAACGTCTGCGGCATGGGCGCTGCCAACGAGGCAGCTTGCACAACTTCAGCCATAGGTTGCGCTTGCAGCATACGCACGCCGCCGCCCCCACCGCCATTTGATCCGCCAAAGCGCGAAGCCTTAGATCCCCCGCCGCCACCGCCTCCGCCCAAGGGCGCAGCCTCAACGCCCCCTTCGGCACGCGCCGCTTCACGTTGTTCACGCAACTGTTTGATAAGATCGCTAGGCGGCGGCAGTTCGGCGGCATAGGCCACGCGGATTAACGCCATTTCTGCCGCCATGGCAGGCTGCGAAGAGGATTGAGTTTCCCCAATACCCTTCAGCAGAATTTGCCAAGCGCGGGTGAGCGCCGGAATTTTAATAGCCGCCAAATCGGTGAACAACTGCTTTTCACCTTCAGGCTCATCACCAAGCGCCCCGTTACTTGTCAGAATTTGCGCGCGCGTCAAACGATGGATCAGCTCGGCCATGTCCTGCAAAATCTGCAAAGGATCGGTTCCGACCTTGATCATTTGATCATAGCCTGTCAGCGCGGCCTCCATCGCCCCCGACAAGACATGGCGGCACAGATCAAGGCTTGCGCCGCGATCCGCGAGCCCCAGCATAGCCTTCACGTCCGCCAGAATAACGCTTCCGTTCCCCAAGGCGATGGCTTGATCAAGAAGACTAAGCCCGTCACGCACCGAACCATCGGCAGCATGAGCAATTAATGTGATCGCATCGGGATCGGCGCTCACGTCCTCTAACCCCGCAAGGCGAGTAAAGTGCGCGACAAGTTCCGCGCTTTCGATGCGACGCAAATCAAACCGCTGGCAGCGTGAGAGAACTGTGACGGGAACCTTGCGAATTTCAGTCGTCGCAAAAATAAACTTGGTATGAGGCGGCGGTTCTTCCAGCGTCTTTAAAAGCGCGTTAAACGCGTTTTTGGAGAGCATATGGACTTCGTCAAGAATATAGATTTTATATTGTCCAGCCACAGGGCCATAGCGCACGCCCTCCACAATCTCGCGAATGTCATCAACGCCTGTGCGACTCGCCGCGTCCAGCTCTTGCACATCAACAAAACGATCCTCGGTAATCGCACGACAAGAATCGCATTGGTTGCAAGGCTCAATCGATCCCGCCAACGCATCGCGCCCCGTGCAGTTCAGCGCCTTAGCGATAATGCGCGCCGTCGTCGTCTTGCCGATGCCGCGCACGCCCGTTAGCATCCACGCCTGAGGCAATCGTCCCGATTGAATGGCGTTGGTCAACGTGCGCACCATCGCCTCTTGCCCAATCAACTCGGCAAACGTCGCAGGGCGATATTTGCGCGCCAACACGCGGTAAGGCGTTCCGCCGCTAGGAGGGAGAGGTTCTGTTTCGCCGAATAAAGTCGTCAAGGCTCTTTCCCTAGTAAACATTCGGCATTAAGGATTCGGCATTCGGGATTCGGGAAAGCGATACATTGCCTATTTCCCTAAATCCTGAATCCTAACTCCTGAATGCTTATAGTGGGAGGCTGGACAATGACCCAGATCAAAACATGGTACGGCTGCTGCCTTTCGACCCTGACCGAGTTAGCACGGGATCCGTCCACCGCCAACCTCCCGAAATGGGTTATAGCAGATTAGGAAGCGGGGAAACGAGAAAAAAGAACAAAACCGAAGCAAAAATTATCGCGCAGCAGCTTCGGCAACACGCAAAGCCCCTAGCTCTTCCGTCAAAGAAACCGTCGGCCAGCGCCCTTCCGCCATTTGCTTCAAAGAAGACAGAGATTTGCCCAAGCGGGCGCGGTAAGCCCAGTAATGAGGCAGAACGCGAGCGACATAGTTGCGCGTCTCACGAACTGGCATACTCTCAAGAAACAAAAGCGGATCCGCTCCATTTTTTCCTGAAGCCAAATTGATGGCCTTAGCTGGCCCCCCATTATAGGCTGCCAGAAGAAGGATCAAATTATTCCCAATCTGGGGCATGGCCGCCAAATGCTGCACATACTTTTGTCCTAAAGCAATGTTATAGGCAGGATCAAACAGCTTGTCTTGCTGGGCAATGGCGCGAACGTCCTCTTCATTATCGGCCATAACACGCGCCGTTGCAGGCATGATTTGCATCAAGCCCTGTGCGCCGCTTGCGCTTGTCGCCGTTGGGTCAAACAGCGATTCATGCCGCGCCAACGCAAACATCAAAGCACGATCAACCTGATACCCTTCCTTGGGTTGCCACGGCAAAAGAGGATAAAGAGCCAGATCAAAACCACGGTCACGAGACAACTGTGCCAGCTTCAGCGCCAACGCAGGCATAGGCACATAGCGAGCCAAAGCCATCATGGCTTGTTGCGTATCCGGATCATTTTGCGGGTTGAGACGGCGAAGCTCGGCCTCAGCAAGGGCAAGCTGCCCCACCTGCACAAGAGCAAGAGCCCGCCACCCCGCTTCACGCTCCAACAAAATCGCACGAGCAGAAGCATCCCAAACGGAAGCCTCCTGATGCTCCTTGCTTAAAATCGCCACAGGGCTGCGCCCCAAAAGCTGCGCGGCCAACAGGCCATAAAAACTGCGCGGCACACGTGCCGCTTCTTCAAGATGGCGCTGAGCGGCTACGCCACTCCCTTGAGCTTTTTCAGAACGATACGCCCAAAAATGAGCAGCAGCGCGATTGCCGTCAGTCAAGGCGGGATGCTCGGCTAAACGCGAAAACATCAACCGCGCCGTCTGTGCATCATTCTTTTCCCAAGCGATCAGCCCCCTAATCCAAAGGCCAAGGGGCTGATTGGCCCCCGCTGCCGCGCCCGTTAAGGCCGTTGCTTGGTCACGTTCGCCTAGCCTGAAAAAAGCGGCACCGACAACAGCCTGCGCGTCATGGGCAAAGGTTCCCTCTAGTTTCTTGTGATTTTGAGCCTCAAGGAGCAGATTCCGCGCCGTCCAAGGATCCCCCTTACGAAGAGCCCGCTGGATAGCACGCGCTAAACTATTGGTAGGGGCATGAGCTGCCGTATTTTTGCCCACTAAATCAGGTGCAAAATTTGCCGCGCCATCGATTTCGCCGCCATGCCGCCATGCATCCGCTGCTTTCGGTGCGGTCAAGGAAGATAGCCCCGCCTTTTTAGCCTTGGCATAAAAAGCTCCCGCCTGAGGCAGCGCCGCATAAACTTGCAGCCACGCCGCCAACTCTGCCCCGCTTGCACCCCGTTTTTCAAAACGGTCAGCCAAGACCGCGCCTATAAGGCGCTTATCTGTGATTTGTTTGGCTAAGTCATCCGCCGCGCTCCATGCGCTACGTCTTTGCGCTGCAAAAAGGAGGCGATACAAGGCCGCATCCCTTTTAGAAAGCGCCCCCATCGCCTTATCAAGGCGCTCCGTTTTTTCTGCTGCCAAACTATCTTCTTTGGATGGGGCAGCAACAATCGCCCTTGTCTTCACAGAAGACAAAGTACTCGCAACACTGTCATGAGTAGTTGTGGTCAGGCCTATACTTAAAAAAGCAACAAGAGCTAGTTGTGCGCTGGTTGCAAGACCCCGACCCAAAGTTTTTGGTATCATCATATTGTCGCCGTACTAGACGCTTATTATTGTCCTAGCAAGCTTTATCTATTATTTTCACCTTAATCATTGTTAATTCGCGGCAATTCAATCAGATAGTATCGTTAATTTCTTGCTTAAGACGCAACAAATCAACCCAGGCCTGTCTTTTGGCTGATGGTTGGCGCAATAAATAAGAGGGATGATAAAAGGGCAAACAGCGAATTGTCTCTTTCACGGGGGCGCCAAGGCAAGGGCTGTACTCTGTCCATTGACCGCGTTTTTTAGAAAAAGGTTCTTTGGTTCGCAAAAGGGTTTTGGTTGCAAGCTGCCCCAACACGACAAGGATTTGGGGCTGAACCAAATAAATATGCTTCTCGGCAAACGGCAAGCAAGCTTCGACCTCAACCTCACTGGGGGATCGATTGCCAGGGGGGCGCCAAAAAACAAGATTAGTCAAATAAACGGCATCGCGGTCAAGGCCTATGGCGGCCAACATTTTATCAAGCAACCGGCCACTCTCGCCAACAAACGTCACCCCTTGACGGTCTTCGTCCTCGGCAGGCACATCGCCCACAATCATAATTTTGGCTTTTGGATTCCCCGTCGCAAAAACAAGGTTCATCGCCGTGGCCTTAAGGCTGCAGCCATCAAACGCCAACAACGCCGCTTTAAGCTCATCAAGCGTCCTCGCCGCCAAAGGTTCGGCCAAAGGACTGGCACACATCTGTGCAACAGCAAGGGGCTTAACAGGCTGGGAAACAAGGGACAATGAAGGCAAAGATGGAGCAGCAGGGGCATCGCCCCCTATTGGAACGGTTGTGGAACGGCCTTTCCATTGGTCAAGACCAGCCTCGCTACAAAGCGCCTCATCAGCGCCTGCTTCAACCTGCCAAACCAAGGCCTCCATCGTCGATAACGGTTGTTTCATAGTCACCGTTTTGCAGGGAAAAGAGGGAAACTGCAAGGTTTCTCTGCATCCATAACCCCACACCGAAAAGACTCCCTTTCCTTCGCTTTTTGCAGTATAGTTCTTGGTGGAAGGTTTCTGCGTGGCGCGACAGCATCAAAATCCCCGGGGCCCTAATGATATCCCTCCGGGAGCTGTCTCTGACTAAAGCCGTGGCTTTAGATACATGGCACCCACCTGCAAACTGCAGGCCACGGAGGATTGCATGACACCGGCCAAGGCGGGGCCTTCCTCTTTTCTGGAATTTATGGATTGTTTTGCGCTCGTCCGCGCCCTATTTTCTTAGGAAACCATGTCCCGCCTTTATAAAGGACTGACAGAATGCCCCACGCTTTTATTAAAATGCACGGCCTTGGCAACGACTTCGTGATTATCGACGGGCGCACCGATGGGTTTTTGCCCGACACCGCCTTTTGCTTGCGCGTGGCTGATCGTCATCGCGGCGTGGGTTATGACCAACTGATCGTCCTTGCCCCGCCCAAAGACCCTTTGGCCGATCTCTTTATGCACATGTATAACGCCGATGGCTCAACCGCTGGCGCGTGCGGCAACGCGACGCGCTGCGTGGCACATCTATTGTTCAAAGAAACAGGGCGCACCGATGGCGTTATTCAAACCATCGCAGGCCTGCTTAAGGTCTGGCAGAAAAGCGAAGGCCTGATCGCGGTTGATTTTGGACAGCCGCGCCTTTTGCCCAGTGAAATTCCCTTGGCCGAGGTGAGCGACACGCTCCGCGTCCCCATGACAGGGTACGATGTCCCCCCCGCCTGCTGCGTGAGCATGGGCAATCCTCATGCCGTCTTTTTTGTTCCCAATGTTATGACCGTCCCCTTAACCACCATCGGCCCCAAGCTAGAGCATCATCCCCTCTTCCCCGAACGCTGCAACATCGAGTTTGCACAAATCCTTACCCCGAAAACCATTCGTATGCGGGTATGGGAGCGCGGCACAGGCATCACCGAAGCCTGCGGCTCAGGCGCCTGCGCGACGCTTGTGGCGGCGGTAAGGCGCGGCCTGAGCGAACGCAAGGCCGAAGTTTTGCTGGACGGCGGTAGCCTCACGATTGAATGGCGCGAAGCCGATGGGCATGTTATCCTCATCGGGCCAACAGCGCTTAGCTTTCAAGGCACGCTTTTTCTATAACCATGGAACGCCCCCTGAAGGCGTACCTTCAAAAACGGAAAAACGATAATGTTTCTGGCTTCTCTGGTTTCTTTTCTTAAAGACCTTCCCCAGACGTTCTATTCCTCTGGCTTTTATCAAAGGCTCCTTCTTTCCGGAAAAGGATGGGGCTTTGGTTTTATTGTGGTCGCAACGCTTATCGGTGCGCTTCAAATCAACTTTATCTTTCTGCCCGCTATGCGCCCCCTGCTTGAAGAAACAATCGCTCTTTTTCAAAGCTTCCCCGAAGTCACGCTTGAAAACGGGATTCTAACCGTCAAAGGAGAAACGCCTCAAACATTTACCCTTCTTGAAAAAGAATCTAGCGGGCCTTTTCTCCTTCTCATTGATCCCACTATTGACATGACGAACGCCGCTGCCTTGGAAGAGAAAATGGCAAAAGAGAAAATCTTTTTTATCGCGGGAAAAAGTCATTTTGCCCTTTATAATCTTGAACAAAAGACCCTCGACATAAGCGCTTTTGATCCAGCACAAAAAGTGACCATGACTCATGAAAAATGGGTCGCCGTTGGGGAAAGAATAAAAGCATTCTTTTTACCTCTTTCTTCCCTTACGTTGTCGGGACTTCTTTTCATAACCCATCTGTTCACGGCTTTTTTAGGGGCTCTTCTTATTTTGATTGTTGCGCCGCTCTTTAAATTACGCCCCGCGCTGCCTGATGCCATACGCCTTGCTTCTGCCGCTAAAATTCCCGTGGCCATTATTTTCCTGATAGCCACGCCTTATCCCCCGTTTCAGGCCGCTGTTTGGTTTGGCTTTGTCGCCTTTGGCCTTTTATCAGCGCGGCGTGGGCAAAAAATAATGCAAGGATAACTGTTGTCTTGGCAAAAAATGTCTTATACTCCCGTTTCCTCATAACAACGTACTTTGAAACAGCTTATGGCTTCGAAACGACAAACAAACCGCACCGCTACGCCCCAAGCGGCTCCGCCCCAGCAAGAGGCGCCATCCATGATGCCTTCCCCATCCAGCAGCCATGCGATGGCTGGTGACGGGCAAAGGATTGGCGACATTCTTCGGCGCGTGCGCGAACATCGTGATGAAGACATCGAATCAATCTCAGACTATTTGCGCATCCGCCCTTCCTATATCTACGCCCTTGAAAACAGCCAATACGAAGCCTTACCGGCCGATGCCTATGTCATCGGCTTTTTGCGAACCTATGCGCTTTACCTTGGCCTTGATGGGCGCGGAGCGATCGATCAATACCGCCGTGAAATGGCAGGGAGGCGGCGCAAGCCGCAACTGTCCATGCCGCAACCCATGGCAGAAGGACAAACGCCGACGATGGCGCTTCTTCTTGGCGCGGCGTTGGCATCTTTGCTTATCTATGGCCTTTGGTATGGTCTTTCGACGCCTGACAAAGCGGTGGTTGAACAACCCCTCCCTCTCCCCAAAATAACGCAAGAAATAACGCCTCAAGAAGCCACGCCGCTTCAAGCGACCGACGAAGCTTCTCCTTTACAAGAGATCGCCCCTATCGTCATTCAGCCCAACGAAACAAAAGCGGAAGAAAAAAATAAGCCTGTTGAAAAAGCAGCCCCCCCTGCGACAGAAATCACGCCCGCAGCGCCACCTTTGAAAAAAACGGAATCAGAGAAAAATAAAAAAGAGCCCATCGTCAACAAAGTCGCCCCGCTCCCCGCACCGCCTGTCGTCAAAAGCGACGATGCGGGCAAAGCGCCGTTGACCCTTCGCGCTGATAAAGAAAGCTGGGTTCTGGTCACAGATAGCAAAGGCGTGACCGTCTTTGACCGCACGATGAAAGCGGGCGAGACCTACACCGTTCCCACAGGCAAGGGGCTTAACCTTACAACAGGCAACGCAGAGGGCATCGTTCTTTCAGCAGGGGGCACAGACCTGCCCAAGCTGCGCTCTATGGGGAGGGTTATTCGCGCCGTTCCCCTAGATACAGACAAACTTAAAGCACGTTTAACAAAATCAGAAACACCGCAAGCCAATCAAGAATAAACAAGGAAGGCTCTTATGGATCAACTTAACGACATCAACGCCCATCGCCCGTGGAAAAAAATTGCGCGTCGCAAAACCCGCCAAATTATGGTCGGCAACGTGCCCGTGGGGGGCGATGCGCCCATCACGGTTCAGTCCATGACCAACACGCTGACCTCTGATGCCAAGGCGACGATTGAGCAAATCAAGCGCATGGAGGCCGTGGGCGTCGATATCGTGCGATGCTCTTGCCCCGATGAAGAATCCACCGCCGCGCTGAAAGAAATTGTGCAGGCCGTTTCTGTTCCCGTCGTGGCCGATATCCATTTTCACTACAAGCGCGGGATCGAAGCCGCGCAGGCGGGCGCAGCGTGCCTTCGCATCAATCCGGGCAATATCGGCGCGGCGGATCGCGTGGCCGAAATTGTCAAAGCCGCCAAAGACCACAACTGCTCAATCCGCATCGGCGTCAACGCTGGCTCGTTGGAACAAGAGCTGCTTGAAAAATACGGCGAGCCTTGCCCCGAAGCAATGGTCGAAAGCGCAATGGCGCACGCCCGCATTCTGGAAAATCACGACTTCTTCAACTTCAAAATCAGCGTCAAAGCCTCAGATGTTTTTCTGGCCGTCGCGGCCTATCGCGGGATTGCCGCCGCGTGCGATTATCCCTTGCACGTCGGAGTGACCGAAGCGGGAGGCCTTCGCACGGGCACGGTTAAAAGCTCTATCGGCATGGGGCTCTTATTAGCCGAAGGCATTGGCGACACAATTCGCGTTTCGCTTTCCGCCGAACCGGAAGAGGAAGTACGCGTTGGATATGAAATCCTTAAATCCATGGGGTTGCGCTCACGCGGCATCACCATCGTGTCCTGCCCCACGTGCGCACGCAGACGCTATGACGTGATCAAAACCGTTCAACTTCTTGAAGAACGTCTGGCGCATATCACAACGCCGCTCACCGTTTCCGTCATCGGCTGCGTCGTGAACGGCCCTGGTGAGGCCATGTACACCGATATCGGCATCACAGGCGGCGGCAACAACACACACCAGATTTACATCAAGGGCGTTGCCGATCATCGCCTGAAAGACGGCGATGTTGTTGAACATATCGCATCGCTTGTCGAAGCGCGTGTAGCCGAGATTGAGGAAGAAAAGAAATAAGGCATGTCCCTCGTCCAAACCTATGACCGCGTACTCTCGCGGCAAGATGAGCTGCGCGAGCTTCTTAGCGTGGC
>DYNT01000236.1 GCA_020720905.1 Micavibrio aeruginosavorus | reverse complement strand
GGGGAAATCTACGACGAAAAAGGTGTGAGGTGGAAGGGAAAAGGTACTGCCGCTAAATGCCTAGCCATTCAATTCAAGCAGCACGAAAAATATTGGCCTCTTAAGGGTGCGTTCGTCAAAGCAATCAAGGCCAGGCTAAGCAAGAAAGATCACCACTCAATAAACCCCCCGTCATAACTACTAAAAACCCCGTCGCGAGTACTAAAAACCAGTCGCAAGTACTTGAGACGGCTAGTTATAGTTTCCACTATCCTCAAAATGCACCATGAACCCCGCACTAATGCGGCTACGTTAGCGTGCATATTATGGAATTTGAACTAGAACTGTATGAAAACGGCTTTTCAACCGCGCAGCTTGCCAGCGCCTCTTTAAGTACGCCGGGCACTGTGAGAGTGCGCTACTGCCAAACTGGAAGTTATTTTGGAATCAAGCCGTTAAAGTTGCCCAATGGCCGCTTATTGTGGCCGCGTGACAGCTTGGCACGCCTTGCCGCCTACCGAGCCGAAAAGCAGGAGGGCGCATAAATGAAAAAGCCCACCCCTTTCACAGAGCAAGCCGAAGACACCCCCAACACTACCACACGCCGCCGAGGCTACGAAGCCCTAAGCCCGCGCCAAGCCCGCTTGATTTCGGTATTGCTGCGCCACCCCGTGATGCGCAATGACGCGGACAGAATCGCCGGGGCAACCAACAGCCCGGACGAAATTATGAAAATGCGCCGCATGGGGCTGAAAATTGATACCGAGCGCCTGCCCATTCTAAACAGAGACGGCAACACGTCGATTGTCGGACGTTATCACTTGGCCGAATCAAGCCGCCCGCTTGCATTGGAATTGCTGGAGGTGAGCCATGGATAAGCCCCTCAACGCCAGATGCGTCATTAAAGCGATTCTAACGGCTATCCTGCCGCCTCATACGCTCGATGTCGCGGAAGCACTAGCCTTTCTGGCTTATGCGTGCCTAAGCAGGGCTTGTGCGCGCTTTGGGGGAGGGGTGCATGGCACGCAGTCGTTATAAATCCCGAGCCAAAAGCGGACTGGAAAACGGCTCATTCGCGGCGATACCCCACGCGGTAATCCGCTCGGACGCATGGAAAGGGCTAA
>DYNT01000235.1 GCA_020720905.1 Micavibrio aeruginosavorus | reverse complement strand
AACAACCAACAGCTTTTATCACAGGCGCGACAGGCTTTGTCGGGGCGGCGGTGGCGTGGCTTTTGGAAAGCCAAGGCTACGCCTTGCGCCTTCTTTGCCGCCCGCATAATGATCGCCGCAATCTGCAAGGCCTGACAAACTACGAAATCGTCGAAGGCGACCTGACCGCCCCCGCAAGCTATGCCTCAGCTTTGAAAGGTTGCGCGGCCCTGTTCCATGTCGCGGCGGATTACCGGATTTGGGTTCCCGACGAGGCTGCCATGAACCGCATCAACATCGATGGCACGAAGGCGCTGATGCTTGCCGCGCAAAAGGCGGGCATCCCGCGCATCGTTTATACCAGCTCGGTCGCCACGCTTGGCATTCCGGCAGGCGGCGAAGGGACAGAAGACACGCCCGTGGCTCTTGCCAATATGGTCGGCGTTTACAAGCAATCCAAATATCTGGCCGAAGAAGTCGTGTGCGTCCTTATCCGCGAGAGCGCCCTGCCCGCTATTATCGTGAACCCCTCCACCCCCATAGGGCCACGTGATATCAAGCCCACGCCCACAGGCCGCATCATTATTGAGGCGGCGGCGGGGCGTATGCCTGCCTTTGTCGATACGGGGCTTAATGTCGCCCATGTCGATGATGTCGCGATGGGGCATTGGCTGGCCTTTGAAAAAGGACAGATTGGGCAGCGTTACATTCTAGGCGGCGAGAATCTGGCTTTTGGCGAGATTCTCAAGATTGTGGCTGGGCTGACGGGACGCAAAGCCCCTACCCTGAAACTCCCACGCCTTCCTTTATTTCCACTGGCTTATGCGGCAGAGTTCATCGCCAAGATAACAGGAAAAGAACCTATGCTTACCGTCGATGGCCTTAAAATGTCCAAGAAGAAAATGTTCTTTTCATCGGACAAGGCAAGGCGCGAGTTGGGCTATGCCCCGCGCCCTGCCCAAGACGCCATCGCCGATGCCGTTGCTTGGTTTAAAGAAAACGAGTATTTATTTTAATGGAGGCAAAAATAAGTTCACAAAGGATCCTCCTATCCTTTTGTGTCATTCCCGCGAAAGCGGGAATCCAGCTGCGAGCGATAGCGAGCGTATGAGTCAAAAACAGTGTGTTTC
>DYNT01000088.1 GCA_020720905.1 Micavibrio aeruginosavorus | reverse complement strand
CGACCAGCTCGATCCTCACGCCGCGCCAGACCATCGACGTGCATGGCGAGAATACGGACATTGTAACCAAGGGTCGCCATGATCCTTGCGTCGGCCTTCGCGCCGTTCCGGTGGGCGAGGCTATGGTGGCCTGCGTTCTGGCCGATGCCATGCTGCGGCAAAAGGCGTATCAGTAGGCTGGGCGGCTTGGGAAAAGTGGTGTTTTTTCCGACATATTTGATAATGTGTTGATTTGTATAGAAAATAAAAATGGCATAGCCTGCATTTTTCCCTTGACTCGTGGGGACGATTCTGCTATTGACATCGCTACGCGGAGCTGTGTCCGAAGGGAGGGGCTAGGGTTCAGGGACTAGGGTTCAGGGGGGGGCTTCGTGGCGGCGCGAGGCCTTTTTTTAGGGACTGGGGACTTGGGACTTGGGGGGATTACGGTACGGGAGGTTTCCCCCTTCGTCATCCCGCGCAGCGGATGGCGCGACAGCGCCAGACGCGTGATGCGGGATCCAGAGGACTGGGGACGATGCTGCTGTTTTTATGAAAAAGGAAACAGCTTTCAATCTGGGTTCCGCATCTTCGCGATGTTCACGCATCGCTTCGCCTGCCCCGCGAGGCCCGACTTGTCCGGCGTAGTCCGAAGGACGAAGACGGAAGGGCGTGGAAGGGGTGCGAGACGAAAGAAGGGCATGACGAAAAAAGAAAGAAAAGTTTCGTGCGCCTGTTAATCTGCGGTCGAAGCCCGAGTTCGAAGCCCTATTAAGGGGGTGCGTTAGCCAAATGTTCATAATCTGTTGACTAAAAAGAAAGGAGGCTTGATGGCTTTTCTTTTTGTGCGTAACGTGGCGGGGTTGCCCTGTCTTTGAGGAGACTGATTTCTATGGTGTTTCCCCTAGTTTTTATTGTGAGACGGGCTTTTGGTAGAGACCGAGGCGAGGCTCCTCTATGTTAAATGTTCTTGATCATATCGTGGCGGCGGTGCTGGTTGCCGCACGGCAACCGATAGAATCCTTTATTCGCCTTGAAACGGCACAAGATGGCACGACGCTGGTGGCTGATGACGGTTCTTTGATGTCGATCATCCAGATTCATGGGTCGCGGCAAATTATCGGAGACGCTGAATATCAGTGGATCGTTGATCAGGCAACGACGAAGCTTGGGTCTCGCTTTGATCGTCCTGGGTATGCGCTGCAGGTTTATTTTATGCGGGATCCCCATATGGCGGGGAGTGATTTGACTCGTGCGATGAAAATCAATCGTGTGGCGGCGCAAATGGCGGGGCTGGATCTTGATGATTTGCTGGATGAGCGGCAGCACCATCTTTCCCAATATCTGGCTCATGAGGAAGTTTATTTCGTTTTGTGGACGCGCCCCAACGCGGTGAGCGCGATGGAGTTAAAGGAGGCGCTGCGTATTCGGGCAGAGCAGAAGTGGGTTATTGCTGACGATGCGCAGCATCCTTTTGCTGCCCTTGGCCCCCTTGTTTCAAGGCACAAGGGCTATGTTTCTGGGATGGTTTCTATTCTTGAGGATCTATCGATTAAGGCTAGTGTAGCTTCGGTTCATCACTCTCTTGCGGCCATTAGGGCGAGCCTTTATCCGACGCTGAGTCACGATGATTGGCGCGCCAATGTGCCTGGCGACGTGATCACGCCCCGTATGGCAACAGAGCCCACCGATGCGTCTGAGCTTTTGTGGCCGCCTTTGCGGCGTCAGTTGTGTGTGGGCGATGCCGAAATCATTAAGCCCACGATCGTGCGGATTGGGGATTTATGTTGGGGCGGCGTTGATATGACGCTCGGCCCTGCGGATCCCGCGCCTTTCCCGCAGCTTCTTGCGCGCATGATCAATGATGATATGCCCTTTCATCTTTCAATTCTCATTGAAAGTGCGGGGACTAATGGCTCTGCTTTCCGCACGTTTTTGGCCGCCGTTTTGGCCTTTACGAATGAGGTCAATCGGCAGATTCGCGAATCGCTTAAAGCGCTTCAAGAGTTGTCGCAAAGTGAGCCTGTCGTGCGGTTGCGCATCTCGCTTTCCACGTATGCGCCTGCGCGTGAGGTCAAGCTGGTTGAAACGCGCCTTGCTTCGTTGACGCAAGCGTTAGAGTCTTGGGGCTATTGTCAGGGGTCGTCGGCTGGTGGGGATCCGTTAGAGGCGACCCTTTCGTCGGCTTTGGGCATTGGGTGCGCCTCAACCGCGCCACCAGCGCTTGCACCGTTTCGCGACGTTCTTAAGCTGTTGCCGTGGCAGCGGGCGTCTTCGCCGTTTAAAGAAGGCGCGGTTGTTTTTCGCACCTCTGATGGGCGTATTTGGCCCTATCAGACGGGAAGCTCGTTGACGACAACGTGGTTTGACTTGATTTTCGCGCAACCAGGCGCTGGTAAGTCGGTTTTGATGAACGCGCTTAATTTGGGAACCATTTTATCGGCGGGCGTTACGCGCCTTCCTTATATCGCGATTTTGGACATTGGGCCTTCTTCGGCGGGGTTGATTGCCTTGATTCGCGATGCTTTGCCGCTTGAGCGGCGTCATGAGGCAATGCACTTTAAATTAAAGATGGCGCCTGAGTTTTCGGTTAATCCTTTTGATACGCAGTTGGGCTGCCGCTATCCTTTGCCGGAAGAGCGGGCTTATTTGACAGAGCTTCTCACCTTGCTGTGTACGGCGCCGGGGCAGGTGACGCCTTATGATGGCATGGCTCAGCTTGTCGGCCTTTGCGTGGACGAGATGTATCGGTGGCGCGATGACAAGGGCGCGAACACTGAGCCGCGCCCCTATCTTGTAAACATGGAGCCGGATGTTGACGAGGCTCTTAAAAAATACAACCTTCATTTGCCTGTCGATCCTTATTGGTGGGATGTCGTCGATGCGTTGTATGAGTTTGGCGCTTATCATGAATGTATGCTTGCGCAACGACATGCCGTGCCGACGCTTGTTGATGCCGTGACATCGGCGCGGCGGCCACAAATCCGTGCGTTGTTAGAGGAAACGTCGATTGGCGCTTCGGCAGAGTCCATTATTCATGCGTTTGATCGCATGATCGCCTCGGCTGTGCGCGAGTTTCCCATTTTGGCCTCTATCACGCGGTTTGATATTGGCACAACGCGCATTGCGGCGGTTGATTTGCAGGATGTTGCGCCCCAAGGCGATGATGCGGCCGATCGTCAAACGGCGGTTATGTATATGTTGGCGCGCCATGTTCTGGTGCGCGCATGGTGGCTTGGCCCCGATTCCATCCGGCTTATGCCGGAAAAATATCGCCCCTATCATGAAGAGCGTTTCCGCGATATTCGTGAATCGCCTAAACGGCTGTGTTTTGACGAGTTCCATCGCACGAGTAAGACGGCGGCGGTTCGGGCGCAAGTCGTGCGTGATATGCGCGAGGGACGCAAATGGGGCGTGCAAATCGTTTTGGCCTCTCAGTTGCTGGAAGATTTCAGCAACGATATGGTCGATATGGCCACGGGTGTTTGGGTTTGCGGCACAGCTGTTTCTGAACGCGCTATCAATGAAACGGCGGAGCGCTTTGGCCTTTCGGACACGGCGCGTTGGGTGATGCGTTACCGCTTAACGGGGCCGAGGCCTAGTGGGGCTCCGGTTCTTCTTCTCCTCAGCACCAATGAGGGGCGGTATGAACAACACTTAATCAACACGTTGGGTCCCATTGAGCTGTGGGCGCTGTCAACATCGCGGGAAGACGTTGATCTTCGCACGGCGCTCTACACCGCCCTTGGGGGGCCTTTGGCGCGTCGCGTTTTGGCGCGCTTCTTCCCCAGCGGATCGGCAAGGCAAGAAATCCGGCGGCGGGTTGTTCAGCGGACAGAGGCAGGGCGAGTCGAATCGGCGGGAACAACTATCGTTATTGCGGAATTGGCGGAGGAGCTTGTCAAAACAGTTCGAGAGAGTTTACTCAAGGAGCAATCGTAATAAAAACAGGATGATAGCATTGTTGTGGCGTGTTGATGCCGTGCGCGACATGCGTCAAGGATGATGTGCGATGCGATTTCCCATTGCCCTTAACCAAAGAAGATCGTTGGTTGCTTCTGGGGGATGTCGTATAGTCCAAAGTCGGTTTGTGTGAGCGTTTAACAGGACAAAAAAGAAATGGCTGCGAGTAATAACGACGATCCAACGTGGATCCTTGTCATCTTTGTCTCTATTTTAGGGGGCATGGGCTGGGTTTTTTGGCATTTTTTCAATCAGCCGCTTATGGAGTTTGTTCGTTACGTCAAACTGATTGAGATGGCACCTTTGGCGTTGGTGGATCGGCAAGCCTCGGCCTGTTTCAGTTGGTTGCGTGAAGCACAGATAAGCAACGCTATGCCTTCGCATGATGCCTATCAGGCGGCGTTGGGCTGTTTTGGGGGCAAGTCTCTTGCCCGCCTTCCTGCCGCTGGTGCGTTGCACTATTATAATATAACGCCGACGAGTTTAGGGTTTGTCAGTCGTTTGATTGGCGGATATACGAAATGGCTTGTTATAGGCTTTTGCGGCTTTGTGGCGTATTATGCGCTGTTCAAGTCTGTACGGAACGAATACAAGAAACGGCATGATCTTGAAAGCTTTATCAAGGCGCAAGCGACTGTTTGGAAGGTTATTGCTCCGGTTGTTTCCTTTAATCCATCGACCCATAGCGCACGTGTGCTTGGTGGGCGTGTTCCCCAAAAGATGCCCCTTTTCGCTGAGGCGCTTTCGCCTGAGGAGTGGTTGTCTTTTCATCAGATTCCCATCGTGAAGGGAATCCCTCGCCGCGAGGAGGTGCATCGCGCCCTTCTTTTGCAGTTGGGGCCTCGGTGGACGGGAACGTATCAGGAGCTGCCTTTTTATATGCAAGCGCTTTTGGCAGCGCTTGCCTTGAAAGGCGTGCAAAAACGTGACGAAAGTGATAATCTTTTGGGGCGGATTTCTGCTTGTTGGTCAGAGAAAAAAGGTATGAGTTTCCCGCCAGAGTTGGTGTCCGAGATTAAGAAAATATTGAAAGATCCTGCCATCGGGGGGGAGGTCTTGAATGTTGCCAAGAACCATGCTTTTCGAACGACGGCGGTTATCGGTGTGTTGAAATGGGCGCGGTTTATGGGCGGCGTTCTTGCCTCGGCTCAATTTTTATGGTTGCGCGGTGTGGATCGTGAGTTGTGGTATGCGTTGAATAACTTGGGGCGGCGGTCTTTTCATACGGAAGGCGCTGGTTCGATGGCGCACTTTATGGCCGAGGATTTGGCGCATAAAGCGCTTGTCGTTCCCCGCTTTGAAACGGTTTTTATCACGCTGAACAAATATATGGGCGAGAATCAAGTTGTGATACCGCCTTATGAAAGAATGGGGCGCGCTTAAGGGCGGTTTATCAAGAAGGAAGAGGAGAGAGCGATGTTTTCGATTTTGATTAAGGATGCGCCAGCTCGTGCCAAGATTGTGCGGCGGGGAGCCACTCCCTTTCTTTGGGCCGCGTTTCAGATGAGCTCCCCCCCCGTGGTGTGGCAGGCCGATCTTGAAAAAATGTCAAACACGACGATTTCCCTTCGTGAAAAAGAGGGGGTGTGGGAGCTTGGCTATACATCGCTTGGGCAGGAGGATTTTGTGGTGGTGGCCTCGTTTGATGAACGGCATGAGGCGGAAAAGGCTTATGCCGTGATCCAGCGGGTGATGGAAAGCAGCAGTGGCCCTATCGCGTCGTATAGCGGATTGGGGTTCTTGCGCTTTTTGCTGTGGTTTATTGTTGTTATTGTTGTGGTGGTGCTTCTTTTTGGGAGTC
>DYNT01000234.1 GCA_020720905.1 Micavibrio aeruginosavorus | reverse complement strand
CTTATTACCGCAAGGCGCAGCGCGTGCGCCGCCTGATCCGGCAAGATTTTATCGAGGCGTTTGAAAAGTGCGACGTAATCCTAACGCCTTCTGCGCCATCGACGGCCTTTGCCATTGGCGAGAACGAGGACGATCCCATTAAAATGTATTTAGAGGACGTTTTCACCGTCACGCTTAATCTGGCGGGGTTGCCGGGTATTGTTGTGCCGATGCAGCTTTGCGCGAACGGCCTGCCCATGGGCATGCAGCTTATCGGCAAACCGTTTGATGAAATGACGCTGTTCAAAGCCGCTGCCGCATTGGAATCCGCCGCAGGCTATAGCGCTAAGCCGCCTTTTGTGGGGTAGGCAAGGAGTCCGGCAAAGCCTCTATTCTGAGACTCCCGCATTGAGAGCCTTGCCTTTTGCCCTTCTCTTCAGCCTCTTTTAACCCTTTTGGCGTAAAAGAGGGAGTCTGTGGTTGCACTTTTCGGGAAATTCCCTCGTGAACATTGGTCTTATTGTTAATGCGCGCGGCAAGCTTTGTTTGGTTCATGATGAGCCGTTTGAAGCCACGCCCCTGTGGATTGGGTATCATATCGATACGCGCCATCTAGAGATCATTTTCGATACAGGGGGAACCTATCCCATTGATTGGGAAGCCACGGACGAGATGAACGCCTATTTGATGAAAATCAATAAGATCCTGATCATTCGCATGGAAAACAGGAAACCCGTCGAAGGGTTTGATACCAGCTTCTTGCGGCTGAAAGACGGACGAACCCTTGATGATTAGGGCTGTGCAAAAATGACGGAACAAGACATCCCTCCTTCCGATGAACAGGAAGAAAAAGAAGGCGAAGAAGGCAAGGGCGGCAAAGGCAAGGCCGAGTCAGGAGCCCTTGGCCGAAGTGATGTTTCTGTCGAGCCTGCTTTTTATGAAACGATGGCGCGTTTTGGCGCCTCTGTTTCGCAAATATCCGCTATTCTTCGCAATTGGCGGCAACTGCGTGGTAGTGGCTTGACAAAGGCTCTTTCTGACTTTGCCCGTTCGCTGACCCGTGCCTCGGCGCATGCCGAGGTTGAGATTGCTAAGGGCAAGGATTTTGGTCTTCTTCACAATTTGATCCAACACATCAAAT
>DYNT01000087.1 GCA_020720905.1 Micavibrio aeruginosavorus | reverse complement strand
GACGCCGTTTGCGATGGCGGCCATAGGCTCGCTCAACCTGATTTCCGTCGCCTTTGCCGTGATGTTCGTCGGCATCGCCGTCGATTTTGGCATTCAATTTGGCGTGCGCTTCCGCGATGAACACCACAAAGAGCCCGATGCCGCCAAAGCCATGTTGGCCACCACAAAGTTGATTGCCGCGCCGCTGACCATGGCCGCCGCCTCCACCATCATCGGCTTTATGGCCTTTATCCCCACCAACTATCGCGGCGTGTCTGAGCTAGGCCTCATCGCAGGCGCAGGCATGGTGATCGCCTTTATCCTGAACCTCACTTTGCTGCCCGCCTTGCTCGCTTTGATGAAGGCTCCTGCCGAGCCAGAAGCCATAGGCTTCGCATGGGCCGCCCCCATCGAAGCGTTCCTGATCGCCCACCGCAAGCGCTTGCGCCTCGGCGTTATCCTTGTCGCCTTGATCGCTTTAGTCTTGGCCGCGCAGGTACGCTTTGATTTCGATCCGCTCAATTTAAAAGATCCGCGCACAGAATCCGTTGCGACTCTTTTTGATATGATGAAGGATCCCGATGCCAGCCCCTATACCATCCAAATCCTTGCCCCCTCCTTAGACGAAGCCAAAACGCTGGCCGCCAAAATTGATGCGCTGCCGGAAGTTGACCACACCATCACGTTGGCCAGCTTCGTCCCCGAAAACCAAGACGCCAAACTAGCACAAATCACTGATGCGAAATTCCTTCTGGATCCGTCGCTAAGCCCCCACGCCATTTTCATCCCGCCTTCTGACGAAGATAACCTTGCGGCCATGCAAGAGACGGCCAAAACGCTGCGATCCCTTGGAACCGATAGGGCTGAGGCACAAAAGCTGGCCGATGCTTTATTCAAAGTCGTGGATCGCAACAGCATCAAGCTTTTGACAAAACTAAGTTTTAATATGATCGGCGGCATGATGGACCATTTGGCGCATGTGCGCCTTCTGCTAAACGGAGAAAAAGCCTCGCTGGAATCGATCACGGAGGATCTGCGGCGCGACTGGATCACCGCCGATGGCCGCGCCAAAATCGAAGTTTATCCCAAGGGCGATGCGCGGGATCACTGCGTCCTAATCGCCTTTACGCAAGCCGTCAAAACCATCGCGCCCAACGCAACAGGCTCCCCCATCTCAATCCAAGAATCCGGTAAAACCGTTATGAACGCCTTTATTCAGGCTGGCGCGCTGGGCGTTGTCCTGATCGCGCTTCTAGGATGGATCATTTTGCGCCGCGCGATGGACGTTGTTCGCCTGATCACCCCCCTAATCCTTGCCGGAATCTTAACGCTGGCAACAATGACGGCGATTAACCTGCCATTAAATTTTGCCAACGTCATTGCGCTGCCTTTGCTGCTTTCTCTTGGCGTATCGTATGCAATCTATTTCATAAGCTATTGGAAAAACGGGCAGACGAATCCTCTCGCCTCCAGCATGGCGCGCGCGGTGCTGTTCAGCGCGGGAACGACACTTGTGGCTTTTGGGTCGCTATCTCTATCTTCTCACACGGGCACGCGTTCGATGGGAGAATTATTAACCATTGCTCTCTTATATTCGCTTCTATGCACATTTGGCGCACTTCCTGTCTTGCTAGAGAAGCCGCGCTGCGATAAACAACAACCATAGGGTTTTGAATCGCAAGACCCTTACTAAGGAGTTTGAGGTTAGCCATGATGAATAAACGTCTTGCCACTTTGTCTGTTGTTGCGCTTTTGGCGCTTTCTGCTTGCTCGTCAATGCCTAAAAGCAGCGCCGAAGTCGCAGAAGCCAACGCCCTTAACGACCCCATTGAACCCATCAATCGCACGATTTTTGACGTGAACGATTTTCTTGATCGTTTGCTGATTCGCCCGATGGCCGAATTGTACCGCGTCACAGTCCCACCACCCTTGCGTGATCGGATTGCGGCTGTCCTTCGCAACATGGCTGAACCTGTCATCTTCGCCAACAATCTGTTGCAAGGGGAAGTCACCGATGCTGGCACAACGGCAAGCCGCTTCCTAATCAACACGACCCTTGGCGGCGCAGGTATGTTTGAAGTCGCCAGCGATTACGGCTTTGCCCGTCAAACGGGTGACTTTGGCCAAACCTTGCATGTGTGGGGCTTGGGCGAAGGGCCTTATATCGTCTTGCCGCTCTTTGGGCCATCGAACGCACGTGACGCTGTTGGTCTTGGCGTTGATACGGTGATGTCGCCATGGAAATACATCGTCTCTTATGGCGATTCGATGATTGAGGGAACCTTTACCGCTGCCGATATGTCGGCCTCGGCTCTCACGCGCCGCGAAGCCAATATCGAAGGGCTTGACGCTCTTCGCGAAGGCTCGCTGGACTTCTATGCCCAAATGCGCAGCGTTTACCGTCAATATCGCGCCAAGCAACTTGGCATCAAACAAGGCTCTCTCTCGCCTGTGTTTGAAGACTATGACGCGGAAAACAGCACGCCTGTTATTCGCTAAACAACGCGTATCGATAAAAAAGGCGGGGCTTAACCCCCGCCTTTTTTTCATGCCCAATCCAACACTATGGTTAATGCGTCGCCCGCTTTGCGGCAAGACAAGCGCAGGACAAGCGCATAGCCAAGGCCCATAAAACCGCATAAGATTATTTCCGTTGCGATTCTTTTTCATGAGCGGATTTATTCTTCATGCCTGATGATCTTCTTTTGCCGCGTATTCTTTTGACAAACGATGACGGCTTTGAGGCCGAGGGTCTTTCTGTTCTGGCCAAAATTGCAGCCACGCTCGCCCAAGAAGTCTGGATCGTCGCGCCGACCGAGGATCAAAGCGGCGCGAGTCAGAAAATATCTCTGCGCCAACCCTTGCAAATCATGCCACGCGGTGAACGCGCCTTTGCCGTGACGGGCACGCCATCCGATTGCGTGGCGCTGGCGCTGGATGTCTTGATGGCCGAGGCGCGGCCAAGCCTTATCCTATCGGGCGTCAATGCCTCAGCGAACATTGCCGACGCCACCAACGTGTCGGGAACCGTGGGCGCGGCGCTTACCGCGCTGATGCTGGGCGTCCCCGCTATTGCAATCAGCCAACAAAGCGCCAAAAGGGGCCAAACCCCATGGGCAACGACAGAGGTTGTTTTGCCCGCCGTTCTGCAGCGCCTCCTGCGTGAGGGCTGGCGCAAGGAAACGTGCCTATCGATCAACATCCCCGACTATCCGCCCGATGAGATCAAGGGCTATGGCTGGGCGATGCAAGGGCACAAAAACATCCCTCGCGTCCTCAGCAGCCGCCGGATCAATCCACGCGGTGAAGAGTATTACTGGCTCTCTTTGGAAAACAAGGAACCCGTCCCCCTGCCCCATGGCGAGGCCGCCATGCTAAGCCGAGGTGAAATCGCCATCACAACGCTGGGCCTTAGCCGCAGTCTTGACATCGCCAAACCCTTCGTTCGGTTTAAGCCTCAAGCCGAGATTCTGGACGAGCCTTTGGACGATTTAATCCACGATGTCTGATACTTTGCCCACCGCTTTGCTGATTGCGGCGCAAGCCCGCATCGCGGCGCAAAGCGGCATAGCCATGATTGTCACCCATAAAGGCGACGCCAGCAACGGCGCGATCTTCCTTAAAATCAACAAGCTAGACGGCACGGCTCATGTTTACAATCAAGGGCAACTGGACGACGAAAAGGTCTGGCTCCCCGCGCTTTCAAAAGAAGCCGTCCCTGAAAAAGAAGCTGACCGCTATTTAGCTGAGCAAATAGCCTTTGATCCCGACCTTTGGGTTATCGAAGTCGAAGATCGGCAAGGCCGCCTGTGGTTTGAGGGGCGGATTTTGGACTCTCTTTAAGGGTTTTATAAGGGAAAGGTGCTAATGATAGGAATAGGCTCACAAACCCACTGAATCCCGCATCAATTAAATTGATCAAAAAGAAGAAAGGCCTTGCCTTACCTCCCCTATCGGCGCTTAAAATCCATCCAGTAAATCAGATTCTATTAAAGGAGCAACAATGACCGAGACCCCACACAATGCAGCGCAAGACAATGCAGCGCAAGCGGCCCCCGATAGGCCGATGTTTTATTCTTCAATCCGTCCCTTGGATATCGAACACGATTCTTCTTTGTTTGTTTCTGCCCCCAAGCATTTCAACTTCGCGGCCAAGACGAACGCCATCCCCTTGCTGGTTGATGAGTTTCCGATGGCTGCCGCGCATTATCCCATCGTTTTCGCAGCGGGCGATTCCCCCGTGCCTGCTGCCGTCGTCGGTCTGACGAATGACAGCAACCTTTTTTTGGATGACAAGGATCAATGGCTGGGCGGTAGCTATTTGCCAGCCTATGTCCGCCGTTATCCTTTTCTGTTGATGGATGATCCCAACCAAAAGCAATACGTCCTGTGCATCGATGAAACCAGCGATATGCTGGGCACAAGCGGCGAATACGCGCTGTTTAAAGACGGCAAGCCGACGCAATTCACGCAAAGTGCGATGAATTTCTGCGCCTCCCTGCGTCAGCAAGGCGAAGCCACCGATGAGTTTGTCAAGGCGCTGAAAGATTACAACTTGCTGATGCCCAATGACGCGCAAATTGATATGCCCAATGGCTCTAAACTTCAATTGGCTGGCTTTCAGGTCATCGATCCCAAAAAATTCGATCTGCTGCCCGACACGGTTTATCTCAGCTGGCGGCGCAAAGGTTGGATCGGCCTGATCTTCGCGCACCTTCTCTCCTCGCATCGCTGGCAGAACCTTATTGCCCTGTCAGCCATGAAGGAACAGGGGTAAGAAGGGGGGGTATGCCCTATTGTTCCTATTTTCCCACTGTCATTCCCGCGAAAGCGGGAATCCCGCTGCGCCGCACCGTGTCAAGCACGGGGCAGGCTAGCGGCGCACATGAGTAAAAAAATGAAAGAAACACACTGTTTTTGACTCATACGCCTCGCGGACGCTCGGCGCTGGATCCCCGCTTTCGCGGGGATGACGGTAGTGGGTTGAAACAAAAAACCAAGAACGCCATGTCCCATTCCCCTCTTCTTTTCGCCCTTCTTGCCCTGTTGCTTAGCATCGCGCCAGCCAGCGCGGCTGCGCCTGTACATGGCCTTGCGCTGCATGGAACGCCAAAATACGCGGCCACCTTTGCGCATTTCGATTACGCCGATCCGGCTGCGCCCAAGGGCGGCACACTGCGTCTTGCGGCCATTGGCACGTTCGATAATCTCAACCCGTTTATCCTCAAAGGACAAGCTGCCGCTGAATCCTCCTTGGCGTTTGAGACGCTGATGGAAAGCGCGCTTGACGAACCGTTCAGTCAGTATGGCCGCGTGGCCGAAAACGTAACTGTTGATGAGAATAAAAAATGGGTCGCCTATACGCTACGCCCCGAAGCGCAGTTTCAAGACGGCACACCTATCACGCCCGACGATGTCGTCTTTTCGTTTGAGACGTTGCGCGAGAAAGGCCATCCGTTCTATCGCAGCTATTACAAAGATGTTGAAAGAGCCGAAAAAACGTCAAAAAACGGCGTGAAATTCACCTTTAAAAACGCTGGCAACGCCGAATTGCCACTGATCATGGGGCAGATGCCGATCCTGTCCAAAGCCTTCTGGCAGGGCAAAGACTTTGCCGCAACGACGCTCACGCCGCCGCTTGGCAGCGGGCCTTATAAGATTGAGAGTTTTACGGCGGGGCGCACCATCACTTATCGCCGCCTTGAAAACTGGTGGGGCGAGAATCTTCCCGTGAATAAAGGCCGCTACAACTTCGATACCATCATCGTTGATTATTACCGCGATGCGACCGTGGTGTTGGAAGCTTTGCTTGCAGGCAA
>DYNT01000233.1 GCA_020720905.1 Micavibrio aeruginosavorus | reverse complement strand
AACGGCTTGATTGCGGTCATGCGCCCAGATTGAAACTGCGCCCGTTGACCGATCAAGCCCCGAAAAATAACCTTCTTTTGCGGATTCTGTTTTGAATGAAATCTTCACCCAATCATTCGGATGCAGGCTAAACAGAAAGCGATAGCCCTGGTCTTCATCCATTAGCGTCCATTCGTCTTCGGGTTTGGACTGAACCACAGCGCGATTGGGCAGGTCGGTGAGTGTTTTCACCGTATCAGCAACATACAAGGGCACAGCGTAAAATTTTTTGCCGTCGGTGAATATGTCCACACGCAACATATCGCCATTGGCGGCAATGCCGCCGCGTATGGGGATGCCGCTTTTTTGGGTGGTGCTTAGATTAACCGTGCGCACTATGGGTGCGGTTTTGCACGGATTGTCGAGTGGCTCTTCGAAGGCTTTTTTGCCATCGTCGCCGTGCGCTTCCAGTCGCTGGCGAATGACGGCAATCATTTTTTCTTTGCACGGGTCATCCCAGCCGACAATGCGCTCAATGTCCTTGAGTTTAAGATCTTCCAGCTGGGTTTTTACTGGCCTTAAACCGTGGTCGCGCAGCTTGATTGAGCGGATAATTTCGCCCGGTTTGTAGAGCGGTTCCTTGAAGGCTTTTTTGCCGTCATCACCATGGGTTTGCAGGCGCTCACGAATCGCGTCGATCAGTTTTTCATTGCGCGGGTCACGCTTCTTGGTCTGTGGGTCGTGGTAATAGCCGACGATGCGCTCTATATCTTTGAGCTTGAGATTTTCCAGCGGCGTTTTAACTGAACTCAAGCCTTGGTCGAGTAGCTTGGCGGAACGAATGGTTTCCTGATGCGCCTGCCCAAGGCCACGGCGCAGTGGGGCGCGGGAGACGCGAATGGGCTTGATGGCCTGGGCGCGTTGCTTGTCATAGCCGCTGATGTGTTCAAGCTGCAAGGCCGGGTCGAGGTGTAAATGCGCAAGCAATTCTTCGCGGAAGTGCGGCCAAGGCTCCGGGAAATGAGCCTCCAGGCGGCGCAAAGCGGCAAGATCGAGAACCTCGCCGCTTTGCGGGTCGATGTAGCCGTTGCGTATCTGCTCCAGCTCCTTGTGGCGGCTGTAGTCCGAGAGCCGCTTGACCATGCTG
>DYNT01000086.1 GCA_020720905.1 Micavibrio aeruginosavorus | reverse complement strand
CTTGCAGGCAAGTACGATTTCCGCTTGGAGAACAGCGCAAAGAATTGGGCAAGCGCTTACACCACGCCCGCCGTCAAGGATGGTCGCCTGATCAAAAAAGAAATCAAGAATGATCTGCCCGCTGGGATGCAAGCCTTTGTCATGAACACGCGCCGCCCGTTGTTCCAAGACAAGCGCGTGAGGCAGGCGCTCGCCCTTGCCTTCGATTTTGAATGGGGCAATAAAGCGCTGGCTTATAACGCCTACACGCGCACCAAAAGCTACTTCGCCAATTCTGAGCTTGCGTCCAGCGGCCTGCCTTCCGCCGATGAGCTGAAAGTGTTAGAGCCTTATCGTGGGAGCCTTCCTGATGAGGTTTTCACGCAAACCTATGAGCCGCCCAAGACGGATGGTAGCGGCGATGTGCGGAACCATCTGCGGCAAGCAACCGCCCTGCTTACGCAAGCCGGTTGGACACTGAAAAACGGTCAGCTAGTGAATGAGAAAGGCGAGCCTTTCCGCTTTGAAATCGTCGATAGCTCTCCCCTCTTTGAGCGTTGGGTGCAACCGTTTGTTCGCAACCTAGAGCGCCTTGGCATTCAAGCGACCTTCCGCGTCGTGGATTCCTCGCAATATCAAAACAGGCTCAACGATTTTGATTTTGATATAACGGTGCATGTCTTCGGCCAGTCACTCTCACCGGGTAATGAGCAGCGCGATTTTTGGGGCAGCGCCAAGGCCGATCAAAAGGGAAGCCGCAACCTGATCGGCGTGCGTGATCCCGTCGTGGATGCGCTGATAGAAAAACTGATCCATGCAAAAGATCGCGCCGAACTAGTGACGCTAGGCCGCGCCCTTGATCGCGTTTTGTTGTGGGGGCATTACGTCGTTCCGCACTGGAACTTTGGCGCATATCGCATCGCGTATTGGGACAAGTTTGGCATGTCCGCCATCAACCCCCAATACGGGCTGGACATCGAAAGCCTGTGGTGGATGAAGGCGAAGAAATAGGCTATCTATAGCCTTCAATTGATACTCCCAATTCCAAAAACCAAAATCATTTTTTATCAATGCGTTAGCAAAAAATGGGCCTCTGTGGCCTTCCTGAGCGTGGGATTATGCCACTCGGTCGCCTTCAGCTCAAAGTTAATGCCGTAACCCTTTGAAATAAAACGAAACTGACTCGGTTTTGGGTGTCTGCTAACTCATTGATTTAAAACGATTTAGAGAACTTCGTCCGATTTTGGATCCAAAATTGGAAAATTTCAGCGCCCTCATCCAACACCACCTGTTTACAGGCTCCGTTAACCATAATAGGCTGATGCCACCTTCTGTTCTTGTCCAGCTGTGATTCGATGTTTCTGTATCAAATTCTCGATCTTCAAAATATGGCTCTTGCGCCTTGGAATGGCGTGGCGCGGTTTATGGCGCAAACGCTGAAAAGCGCCCAATGCCCTTCCTCACGCTGTGAATATGGACGCGCCTTGGCGGCTCAGGCCGCGCTGTTTGAGCGCAGCACGCGCTTTCATGAAAAGCCCACCTTCGCTATCAAAACGACGAAGTTTCGCGGCGAGCCTATTGAGGTTGAGCTCAAGACCGTTCTGAAACGGCCCTTCTGCCATTTGCTTCACTTCGAACGTGGGGCGCATCATCCAGAAATTGCGCAGCACTTGGCTGGTGATCCCAAGCTTTTAATCATCACGCCTATGGCGGGGCATTTTACGACATTGATGCGCGGCACGGTTGAAGCCATGCTGCCCTCGCACGATGTTTACATCACGGACTGGATCGATGCGAAGAATGTCCCCCTCTCGCAAGGCTATTTCGATCTTGAGGATCAAATTGGTTATTTGATGGATATGATCGAGCAGCTTGGCGCTGATCTTCACCTTCTGGCCATCAGCCAAGCGTCTGTCTCGACTTTATGCGCGGTGGCTCTTTTGGCCGAACAAGAAACGCCCGTAGAGCCCCTTTCCATGACATTGATTGGCGGCTCCATCGATGCGCGTGCGCAACTCGTTGCCCTCAGCGAAGAAGCAAAAAATCATTCCCTGTCGTGGTTTCGCGCCGCGCAAATCCAAATGGTTCCGCCCTATTATGCGGGCGCGTTCCGGCGCGTTTATCCGGGCATGATGCAGCTGCTTGACCGCATGGCCATGTCGCTTGATCGTCATATCACCGAACAAGACCAGTATTATCGCCACCTTGTGCGCGGGGATGATGACGCGGTTGAAGCGCATGAAAAGTTCTATGATGAGTTTCTGGCTGTCATGGACATACCGGAAGAATTTCATCTGCAATATATCGAGCGCGCCTATCAACGGCACGATTTAGCGAACGGCTCCTTCGTCTGGCGCAGCCGCAAAGTGAACCCTGCTGCCATTACGAAAACAGCACTCCTAACCGTTGAGGGCGAGCTGGACGACCTCTCCCCCGCAGGGCACACGCGAGCAGCCCTTGACCTTTGCAGCAACATTCTCGCTGAAAAAAAGCAATCCCATTTGGAAATTGGCGTCGGCCATTATGGCGTGTTTAACGGGCGCAAATGGCGTAACAATATCCAGCCGCTGATCCACCAATTCATCCGCAAGCACAGCGCCACAGGGGAATAGGCTAACGCTAATACCACCCCCATGAAATGACTCATAAAACCTTGACGGGATTTCCTCCCATCCCCTTCTTCGTCATCCCGCACGAAGCGGTGCGTGAGCATCGCGAAGATGCGGGACCCAGAGGACTGGGGGCGATGCTGCGGTTTTGTAAAAAAGGAAAAAGCTTTCAACTGGGTCCCGCATCTGCGCGTTTGACGCTGTCAAACATTCCGTGCGGGATGACAAAATAGGGAATGGCCGTCCATGGTAGAAACAAAGGTGTCAGTTCATAGTGTGATTGGTATAGTCCGTCCGCTTGAAAACCCGAAAAATTTTTCCCCGCCAAACCGCATAAACCAAAGAGAAACAAGCAAACGCGGCCAAAAAGTTTTTGGGTTTTCAAGTTGACGTAGTCTATAAGACAAGATTACCGCTTCACGCGCGCACCCTGTGTCACAGGCCTTTCGGCAAACGAGCCGAGAGCGATCATGCGATCATAAAGGCATAACGCTCCCGCCACACCAACATTGACGCAAAACTTCATCGGGATTTTTACGATATGATCGCACCGCGCCACCAAGGCAGGAGAGAGGTTGCCTTTCTCTGGCCCCAAAACATAGGCGGCGCGAAGGGGATGGCGAAACGTCGGCAGGTCCACCGCCTCGTCCAACAGCTCAACCCCTACCAACGAGCAATCATCAGGCAGCGTGAACGCCTCAACCGTCTCATGGGCATAAAAAGGCATGTGAATGGCCGCATGCGACGTGTCCGACGTGCGAATGTTCTGATAGTCCAAGGCCGAACCTATCGTAAAGAAAAAGCTGGCGCCAAAGGAATGAGAGGTGCGCACCAAATTCCCAAGATTAAAGCTTTTACTGATACCTTCCACGCCGACGCCAAAATAACCCCGCATTGATAATATCCCCTTTTTTTCCACCTATACCCATCGCACTTCAAGAGTTGGCACTCAAATCGCCCTCCCCTTGCGGGAGGGCACAAGATTTTTGATCCCGTAGGGAGGAAAAATCTTGAGGAGGGGTCAAAACACAATAAAAAACAATCCCTCCCCGAAAAACGCTCACGCGTTTTTCGACCAGCCAAGAGGCCTCGACGCCCTTCGGCGTCAAGCCCGCAAGGGGAGGGTGATTTATGAAACCCATCTTACCAACCCTTGAACTGTTTTGGGTATATTATTAACGAAGCATGACTATACTGCGCCTCATCTTATAAATCAAAAAGCAAAACAAAAGCTGCCATGACCATTCTGGAACTCACGATTGACGATGTCGGCACGCAAGGCGATGGCATTGCTCACCATGGGAACGAAACCATCTTTATCGCTGGCGCGTTGACGGGCGAGCGTGTTCGCGCCGATATTTCCGACAACACCAACATGGTTAAGCGCGGACAACTTCTGGAAATTCTTATCCCCTGCTCTCTTCGCAGCGACCCGCCCTGCATTCATTTTTCAAAATGCGGCGGTTGTCAGTTTCAACATATGAAGGACAGCGCTTACACTACTGTCAAACTAGGCCAGCTGCAACAAACCTTGGCGCGTGCGGGGATCCCCCTGCCCTCTATGCTGCCCGTTGTGACAACAGCCATCCAAACGCGCAAGCGCGCGCGCTTCATCGCTCATCGTGACAAACGGGGTCTTCTGACGCTTGGCTTTAATGAATGGCGCAGCCACGCCATCGTGCCGCTTTCTATGTGCAGCGTTATGGTGCCCGCCATCACCAACTTGTTAGAGCCTCTTAAAAAGCATCTGCCTCTTTGGCTTCCACCCGATACGGCCTTGCGACGTTCAAGTAACGTCGCTTCCCGATGGGCTTGATGTCGTGATGATCGGTGGCCCCAAACTAGGACTGGAGGAGCGGCACAATCTGGCCGCTCTGGCTCAAGCCTTGGGAGTCGCCCACCTGTCTTGGCGGAAATGGGATCGCAGCCCTGTTGAGCCTATCGCTCATGCCCATCCGCTGACGGTTCGCTTTGGTGCGGCGCAATTACCCTTTCCTCCTGCCTCCTTTCTGCAAGCGACAGAGGCCGGAGAAACCGCGCTCATCAATTTTGCCATCGATCATGATGACAAGGGGCTGCGCGTCTTGGATCTTTTCTGCGGGCTTGGAGGCTTTGGCCTGTCCTTTGAAAATGCCAAAAGCGTCCACTTTGCCGATTTGGACGGCCCCGCCATTGAATCGCTTCAACGCGCAACAAGGCAAACAGGCCGCTATCAAGTCAGCCTGCGCAACCTAATGGGCGACCCGTTCACGACAGGCGAATGCAACGATTATGATCTGGTAATCTTTGACCCGCCACGCAGTGGCGCCAAAGCCCAAGCCACGCATCTGGCCCAAAGCAATGTTCCCGAAATTGTGGCCGTTAGCTGCGATCCTGCCAGCTTCGCACGCGATGCCAAAATCCTGATAGCGGGCGGCTATGTCTTAGAAAAACTGCTGCCCGTTGACCAATTCTTATGGTCCCCGCACATGGAACTAGCCGCAAGGTTTACCAAGACATAACCTTTCCTTTATGGGTAGATTTTATCCTATTGAAAGAAATGGAGAAACTTGTCACTATAGCGCGTTCTCTTAGTGTCAGCGCCCTTTATTTGATGAGGCTTATCCATGACAGTTTTACCCACCCAGCAGTCAGCGTCAGACCCCCATTTTCAACGGGCAGCTTGTGCCGTTGATAAGGCCGCCAAACTTTTTAAAGAAGGCCTTGACGTTTTTAAAAAAAGGATCGGCTCTAGAGTTGAGTACCATTATGATATCAAGACCGAAAATAATCCTCTTTTCTTTTTCCAAACCAATATTCCAAGCGATTTTCAACTTTCAACAAAGGGGAGGTTAGAACCCGTTTGTTTTTCTTTGACAATAAAACCTGTTGCAAAGGCAAGGGACAACGTGACGTCTCATCCTTATGCGCCTCATTTTATCCTCCACCATGCGTATTCCTGTGAGCCTCATAAACCCAAAGATCACACCATAGAATCCCAAGTTGAAGCTATCCTCGCTGTTTTAGAAAAAGAGGCCCATCGATACAACATCCTTCTGTCCCCCTCGCCTCAAGCCATCAATGAGAGGTCTGTCGCACGAGGGCACATACCAACGGCTCGATGACGTGACTCATAGGACAAAACGTTGAAGGATATAGACTGTCTCAAATCACTGCTGTCCGACAATTTTATTAATGAGAACGAAAGTAAGTTCATGAAGAATGACTCTATCCTTTTGTGTCA
>DYNT01000085.1 GCA_020720905.1 Micavibrio aeruginosavorus | reverse complement strand
ACCAGCCGCATCAAGATCATGGCGGGGATGAACATCGCCGATACGCGCAGCATCCAAGATGGCCGCTTTCAAAAACAACAGGACGGCAGCACCATCGATTGCCGCGTTGCCATCATGCCAACCGTGTGGGGCGAGACGATTGTCGTGCGCCTTCTGGATCACAAAAAATCCCTGCGGCCTTTGGAAAGCTTAGGCTATCACGAAGCGACGCTGGCGCGGCTTCAGGCTATGACAGATAAACCGCAAGGCATCACGTTGGTGACGGGGCCAACGGGCAGCGGTAAAACGACGACGCTTTATTCCATGCTGAAGAAAATCAGCACGCCTGACGTTCATATCGCGACGTTGGAAGAGCCTGTGGAATATCAATTAGAACTGATCCGCCAGACCTCGATTGCCGAAAACCAAGGCCTTGATTTCGCCGCTGGCGTGCGCGGCATTCTTCGCATGGATCCCGATATTATTTTAATCGGCGAAATCCGCGATCCGGAAACTGCGCACATGGCGCTTCGCGCCGCGATGACAGGCCATCAGGTTTATACAACGCTGCACAGCAATGACGCGCTGGGGGCGCTGCCACGCCTGATTGATCTTGGCCTCAACCCACGCGTTCTCTCTGGCAATATATCAGGGCTGATCGCGCAACGCCTTGTCCGCACGCTGTGCCCCCATTGCAAGCACGAGCGCGAGGCCACCGCCGAGGAACAAACCCTTTTCAGCGCGTTTGGCCTTGATGTGCCGCAACTGGCACAGGCCGATGGCTGCGACGCTTGCGCTCACACAGGGCGCATAGGACGCACCGTGATTGCCGAAGCGATTCCCATCACGCCCGCTTTGGACGATTTGATAGCAGCCAAAGCACCCCACACCACGCTTCTGGAAACCGCCCGCCATGAAGGGTTTATCACGATGCAGCAAGACGGCCTGCGGCGCGTTGCGGCGGGATCCATCGCGCTGGACGACCTGCGCCGCGCCGTTGATCTAACGCGGGGGCGGCCATGACAGCCTATGCCTATCGCGCCGTAACCGCAGAAGGTCGCCTGCAAAAAGGCCTGATGACGGCGGCGCATGAAAGTGACCTAGCCGCCCTTTTACAGCAGCAGGATATGGAGCTGATCGAAGCCCGCGAACGCCGCGAGAAGACCTCAACCCTTTGGGTTCACTCTGCGCTGCGCGGCGAAGAACGCCTTCTTCTTTGCAGCCAACTGTGTGATCTTTTAAAAGCAGGGATGCCATTCGCGCAAGCGCTTAGCCATGTCTTACACGCCACAAGCAGCGTCACATTGCGTCATCACTTAGGCACTCTTGAAAAACATTTTCTGGCAGGTGCCTCGATCACGCAAAGTTTTGAAAGAGTCCCTTTTCTTTTTGACACCGTGGAGCTTTCTATTCTTCACGCAGGCGAGAAAAACGGTAACCTTGCTGAGACGTTCTTGCGCCTCACGCGCCATCTTCAAGAACAGCAAGCCATCAAAAAACAACTCCGCCGCGCTGTGCGCTATCCCTTGTTCCTTTTGGCCGTCGCCTTGAGCGTAACGGGCTTTATGATGACATTTGTCGTGCCGCAACTGATCGCCTTTTTGACCAGTTTAGGAACAGCTTTACCCCCCATGACACGCTTTCTCATAGGCAGCGCCTCTCTGTTTTCAACCTTATGGTGGGCGTTGCCGCTTGCGACGATGATCGCCCTTCTCCCCCTTATGCTTTTGCGCCGCCACCATCAGGTCATTAAAATCACAACGGATCGCCTCCTTCTTTCCTGTCCTGTGATGGGCGCGCTTCTTCAAAAAATTGCGCTCTCACGCCTCATGGGAAGCTTTGCCCTGTTGATCAAGGCAGGGCTTTCCCTTCCCGAAGCCTTAGAGACAGCCGCACCAACCTGCGTCAACGCAGCACTGGAAGCGCAAGTGATAGAGGCCAAAGGCGACCTTCTGACAGGCAAGCCCTTGTCCCAAGCGATGGCGGCTTTACTCGACCGGCTGATCACGCAGCGCTTGATCATCGCGGAGAAAAGCGGCACGCTAGAGGCCGTTCTTGACGACATCGCGGAATCCTATCAAGCACAGGCCAAAGAATCCATCGATGCTTTTCTTGGCGCGTTAGAGCCTGCGCTCACGCTTCTGGTCGGCGGGCTTTTGGCATGGATCGTTCTGGCCGTTCTTGGGCCTGTCTATGGCTCACTCGCGCCTTTGGCACAGGGGATGGTAGCGCCATGAACACAAAGCGCCTCTTTCTTCTTTTGATCGGCGACAAAGGCGCGTTTTTGCTGCCGCCTGCCCATCTGAAAGAATCTCATCCCGTTTTTGCCGCCAGCCACGACAAAGACGAAACAGACGCGATCATGGACGAATTAGCTGCCGCGCCGCGCATTCCTGTCTTGATCCTTTATGACGGACAGGCACAGCTTTACCAAACAGAGACACTGCCCCCCTTAGCCTTCTGGGATCGCACCAAGATCCTGAAGCGGCGACTGAAAAACGCCTTTGAACAAACTGACCTTAAAGCTTTATTGCAAAACAAAGATAAAATGGCCCTGCTCGTGGCCGTCCAAGACAATGAGGCCCTCACGGCTTGGTTTGAACGGCTGAAGATGCGCCCTGCTTTATCGGGATTTGTCAGCCTCCTGCCCATGGAGAGCGCAACACTCGTCACGCGCCTTGATCCTGTGGCCGCCAAAGGCTGGGCCTTTTGCCTCATGCACCAGAAAACAGGCCGCTATCGTTTCATCGCCACACGCGATGGACAACTGGTCTTCACGCGCCTGACAACCGCGCCACCATCTTCGGCCAGCGCGGGGCTTATCGCCTCCACAATCGCTCTTGAGGTCAAAGCCTTGCGCGATTATTTGGCGCGTTTTGGCCTGACCCCTGAAGAGCCTCTCTCACTCATGGCCCTTTTACCCGCCGCCACGCATGAAGCTTTGGCCGTCACACCGATGGATGTCACGACGCGCCGCTTCTTCACACCTTACCAAGCGGCGGTTCAATTGGGGCTGCCCTTTGCGCCGTCCGAAGAAGAACCCCACAGTGATCTTGTTCACCTTCTTGCGCTGGCGCAAAAACGGAAGCCCTCTCTTGTTTTGATGAAACCAGAAACGCGACGGCTTTATCAAGCCGCGCTGATCCGTCGTGTGGGGCGGATTGTGACAGGCTTTGTTGTCACGATCCTCCTTGCAATGATAAGCGTGGACGCCGCCCTCCTCATCAAAAGCCAACGAGCCGTCAGCGCAGCGCGCCAAAGCGTGCAAAGGCTTGAGGCTAGTTTTATGGCCTCGCAAGCCAACGCGGCATCCGGCGATGACGCGCAAACACTGGCAACTTTACGCAAAGCCGTCGAACGCAAACGCTTATTCCAAAACGAACAGCCTGAAGTTGTCGCGCTTTTGGAAGAGATTGCCCCCTTACTGCAAGGCCGCGCACGGGCGAGCGCGCTGGACTGGCAACCCAACCGCTTAACCCTTGATCTCCGTTTGATCACGTCAGAAGGCGGCGAAAAACAATCAACGCTAACCAACCTTGAGCGTGATCAAAATAGGATTCAAATCGATACGCTGCGGCATGTCTTACAAGACGGCTTGCTAGATTATGTCATCACCGTCAGCAGCCGCACCAGCCCCCCTGCCGCCAACGCGCCGCTTTCCAGCCAAAGCCAAAACGATGATCATCAAGCCACAGCAACCTTCCTCATCGAAAGGAAAGCGCCATGACACGCCCCCCATGGCTTTATCATCGCGCATGGATGACGGGACTTTTCTGCGCCGTTGTGCTGGTGCTGATTGAACCCTCCATCGCGCAAAAGCTGCAAACCCGCCTCACCCTTCAACAGAATGAACTGGCTGAGCACTTCTTGGCTCTTGCCCAACAGAAGGTACAATTTGAAGCGGATCTACAGACCGCCCAAACCATTGATGAAACACTTAACCCCATCGATGCTGAAACTCTTTTAGCGCCCAGCAACCGCCAACATCTTTCGCAACGCCTTGAAAGTATCGCGGCTTCGTCGCGCCTGTTTAACGTGAATTACCTTCTCTCTCCCGCACAGACATGGACAGAAGAAGGCCCCTTCACAGGCATCGAAGGCATCACCCAAAGCACCTTGACCCTAGAAGCCGATGCGCCCCATGATGGCGATAGCCTTGGCTTTTTGGCTCGCCTCAATGCGCTGGATGGCAGGCTTCATCTGCAACAACTCTCCATCAAACCCCTTGCCTCTCATGAGGACTCACCACTGGCAGCGCTTAATCTTCATATCACGGCGCGCTTTTTGTGGCTGACCAACGCGCCGCAAGAAGCCTCCGCGCCATGATAGAAAAAGTTCTTTTTCTTGCCGCGCTTGGCCTCGCGTTCCCCTCCTCCCTTGAGGCACAAGACGCGCCGCCCTCGCTGTTCTACTCGCCCCAAGAAGTATGGCAAATCGAAACAGCCTTGCGCCACGAGCAGCCCGCTTTGCTAACGCAAGCCAAGCATGTTCTTCATTGCGGAAGCCTTGTCTATATCGATCAGGATCAGTGGATTGTATGGCTGCAAGGCGAAAAATGGACGCCGCAAACCGCTCGCCCCAACCTTCATATCCTAAGCGTCACGCCAGAAAGCGTGCACCTGTCCCTCCTTATGGGGGGCGAGAAAGAACCACGCGAGGTGACGCTCCGCCCCAATCAAAGCTTCAACCTTCTCACAGGCGCGGTTATGGAAGGAATTTATTAGAAAGACAGGCCCTCCGCCTAGAAAAAAACAGCATCACAATCATATATAGACTACGTCAACTTGAAAACTGCCGCGCCGCCTTCTGCCATCAATCTACTTATGGCAAGAGCCAAAGCGCGTCAGGGAGGCTGAACGACCAGCCGTGTCGCAAACCCACGGTTTTTCTGGCTTAGCGTTCATACCCAAATAAACAATAACAAATAAAACCGCAGCAATAAAGATCAGGCCAAAAACAAAGGATGGCCACTCAGCTTCTTTTTTCTTGTTTGGTCTTTGCATATCTTTTATGACACGCCAACATCCTCTTTTTGTCAAGAGGGTCTGCTGTCTCAGGCCGCTTCAGCCGTTGATGTCTTACACAAAAGAGTCATAAGGACTTCAACATTTTGAGCCATACGGAACTTTTCGCAAAGATTCTCATCGCGCAAAACACGCGAAACAGCGGCCAACGCATGAAGATGATCAGCCCCTGCCGATTCTGGCGCTAATAAAAGAAAGACCAAATCAACAGGACGCTGATCAACAGAATCAAAATCAACAGGCGTCTTCAAACGAACAAAAAAACCACAGACTTTCTCAAGCCCCGCGACACGACCATGAGGAATGGCAATACCCTGCCCAACCCCTGTCGTGCCCAGCTTCTCCCGCTCCCATAAAACATCAAAGACAACATGCTCTTCCAAGCCCAGTTGCGCAGCGACATGCTGCGCAAGAGCTTGGATGGTTTGTTTTTTGTCCGTGGCGTCAACGCCAATCAAAACAGACCTAGAGCCGAGCAAGTCACAAAAAGAGGCGGGCTTGTTCATCGTCTGCGCCTTTACGCTTTGGCACTATCGCTAGGATCAACCCAGCCGATGTTATTGTCGCCGCGACGATAGATCATGTTAAGACCACCATGCGCTTTATTCCGAAACAGCAAAGCCGGCAGATCGCCAAGATCCAAACGCATCACGGCCTGACTAACCGTCAACATTTCAATCGGCGTTGTCATTTCGGCCACGACAAGCGGGTTATCGTGCCCTGTATCAGCTTCATCAGCCTGTTCGGCCTTTAACACGAAAGATTGGGCAAGAACGGCCTGATCGGCAAGCTGTTCTTGATGATGCTTTTTCAAACGATTTTTATGGCGGCGCAGACGT
>DYNT01000232.1 GCA_020720905.1 Micavibrio aeruginosavorus | reverse complement strand
CTATAGCCAATACGGGCATTTCAACCTCCGATCTGTAATAGTTTCTTCACATCGCCCTCGCACGACTGGTACATAACCATGTCAACCATGACGCCATTCTTCCGGATCGCAGATGTTAGCGTCCCGACCCGCTGTAACCCGCAAGCAGCCGCATATCGCTGCGCCGCCCTATTGGTCTTTGGAATTTGGGCTACAAACTTCCGTGCCCCCCGGTGATGAACCATCCACTCGCAAGCATCATGCGATAAACCCAACCGCTCCTTGCCGCTCAACGTGCATTTTTTGCTGATAGCCAGATGGATATTCCACATGACGCCATTCTGCCGGACGAACGTCTGGATCATCTTTCCGGGGATCAAGCTAAGGACAACAATGTCATCCCTCGAAACCATGCCCGCGATATGCCTCATCAAGCCTTTCTTCTCGATGCCGTCTTCGGAACAGTCCTCAAAGATATCACCATCCATCATCATTGACGACAGCCACGCAACATCCTTTCTACCGCATTGCTTTATCGCCATGGCTACACAGTGGTTGAGGTATAAGCCGCCCCGAAGATAGCGCTGATATTGGCCATGTCCTGATTAAAAACGCTGTTCATCCTTGCCAATGCAGCGTCTTTCCCTGCGGCGTTAAGGTTCGCGTCAAGCATGATGTTCTGGACAGAAATCTCGTAGTCGTTGGCCATTCCGCTCATTGTTTTTGCCAGAGAATCGCGCTGCCCTGCGTTCAACTGCGCCTGGGCCGTGGCCTTTGTGTACTCGTTGGAAAGCGTTGTCCTGATCGTCGTTTGTTGCTCGGCAAACGCCTGCATAATCGCCGCGTTCTGCTCGGACGTGTTTGTGCTTGCCGCCTTCAGCTTATCCTGAAGGATGGCAAGATTCTGGGAGCTTTGCGATTCCATCCCTGCCAACTCGGCGCTGATTGCCGCCTTTTGTGTTGCCGCCGCCCCTTCGAGCAGACCAGCTTGCGCCCTTGCATCTGCCTCATATTGCGCCCTCTGTGTGGCTGTGGCCCCCGCGATATTGGCGTTCTGCTGGTTCAGTTGCCCAGCGATAACCCCTTTCTGATTTGTAGAATCCCAATTTTGGCCTGCGGTCTGTGCGGACAACGCGCTGTTGATACTTGCAGCCT
>DYNT01000231.1 GCA_020720905.1 Micavibrio aeruginosavorus | reverse complement strand
GAAACAAGCAAACGCGGCCAAAAAGTTTTTGGGTTTTCAAGTTGACGTAGTATAACCTGACTATAACGCAAGTCCGTTTGATCGCAACCCCCCTTTCCAAGCCCCCTTCAAAGCCTCTTTCAAAGCCCCAAACACGTTCATCAACATGATGAATCAAGAATATCCCGCCTCTCAAGGGATCAATCTCCTCTTTTGCACCCCGCAAGCATCAGATTTTTATTCACTTGCGACGGAAAATACATTATGGTGCGCCCACTTGAGAAGAAAGTGAAGGAAAACCCTTCGGCGCGGTGACAGAATGGCTATGTAGCGGATTGCAAATCCGTCAATGCCGGTTCGATTCCGGCCCGTGCCTCCATTAGGCAGTTCACAGACGTTCACCTACATTCGCAGATGTTCACGAAAGCTCAGCAAACGCTGGGCTTTTTTGTTGTTTCTGTTCATGCTAAGATGCCCACATTCACCTACAGCCGCGAACTTTAGGGGCAAGCAACGGGGGCAAGCGGCAAAAAATGGGGGCAAGATGAACCTGACCGACAAAGCCATAAAGAACGCCAAACCGCGAGAGAAAGCCTACAAGCTCTTTGACGGTATGGGGCTGTACCTCTTGAGGTTACCCCTGTCGAAAGCAAGCTCTGGCGGCTCAAATACTATTACCTCGGCAAGGAAAAGCGCATTTCCCTCGGCTCCTACCCCCTTGTCACGCTCGCAGAGGCGCGGGAAAAATGGGATGTAGCCAGAAAGCAGCTCGTTAAGGATATTGATCCATCCGCCGCCAAGCAATCGCATAGGCAGGAAATCGTTCGCAACGCCGCCAATACCTTCGAGGCCATAGCCCGTGAATGGCATGAGCTCAAGAAAGGAAGCGGCTGGAGCGACGACCATGCCGCCAACGTTCTGAGGCGGCTGGAAATGGACATCTTCCCTTATATCGACAAACGCCCCATCTCTGGGCTTGGGGCTCCAGAAATTCTGGACACCCTCCGAAAGATCGAGGCTCGCGGCGCACTGGACATCGCCGCCCGTGTCCGGAGCCTGTGTGGGCAGATTTTCCGTTACGGCATCCGCAATATCTGCGCTATGTCGTTTTCTACGACGAGAAAACGGACAAGCGCCTTGGCTTCTTCACCAATAATTTTGA
>DYNT01000084.1 GCA_020720905.1 Micavibrio aeruginosavorus | reverse complement strand
TTGGCTCAACCGCATGACACAGTTTAAGGATAAGGCGGGCAAGGACGCAGGCAAGCAACTGCTGGGGCTTTACAGCTATCCCGTTTTGATGGCCGCCGATATTTTGGCCTATAAAACCACGCATGTCCCTGTTGGTGAGGATCAAAAGCAGCATGTGGAGTTAGCGCGTGATATCGCGATTGCCTTCAACAACACGTACGGCGAAACCTTCCCCATTCCTGAACCGCTCATCATGGGCGAGGCGACCCGCGTCATGTCGCTGCGTGATGGCAAGAAGAAGATGAGCAAATCGGATGAGTCCGATTACTCGCGCATCAACATGACAGACGATGCCGACACGATCATGCTGAAAATCCGCAAGGCCAAGACCGACCCCGAACCTTTACCGGAAACGGCCAAGGAGCTGGCAGCAAGGCCAGAGGCCGACAATCTTGTGACCATCTACGCCTCGCTGGCAGACATAACGGTGGCCGAGGTTCTTAAAACCCATGCGGGGGAGCAATTCTCAACCTTTAAGAAAGATTTGGCCGATCTAGCAATTTCTAAGCTTATTCCCATCACACAGCGCATGCGTGCGCTGATGGCGGATCCGGCGGAAATTGACGCCATTCTTGCCAAAGGCGCCGATAAAGCCAACGCCCTGACGCAAAAAACCTTGCGTGAGGTCAAGGATCGCGTTGGGTTTTTGTAAGCCCCCCCACTCTTACTCCCCTTTTTATTGCGTCTATACCCAAAACAGTTCAAGAGCTGGCAAGATGAGTCATGTCTGTTAACCCGAGTTCGGAGCCGTGAGGCTATATTCCACTCTTTTTCTCTTCTCTTGAAATATGGGGAAAGGGGCTGTATTCTGCGCCGTTCACCCTTTTCAGGAATAGAGAAACACAGTGCTTTTTAATGCGCAGGATATTGCAAGGTTGTTTGATGCCCGTGACCGCGCCCGTGGGCATACCTATCAAACCCAAGGCCACGTCAAAGACGTTCAGCTTGATGCCCAAGGCACGCGCCTAAGCGCCCTTGTCCAAGGCACGGCGCACTCTCCCTATCGCGTCGATGTCGAAATCGGCCAACGCGGCGGGCGTACGACAATCCAAGCCTATTGCTCATGCCCCGTTGGCTATATGTGCAAGCACGGCGCGGCGGCGCTTTTCGAAGCCATTGCACAGGACAGCCGCAAGCATGAGCGCATCGGTGACTTCACCTTGGCAGTCCGTAAAAGCGTTGCGGCGGCGCTATCCCCCCAATCCCTGCATTGGTTGAAAGAGCTTAAAGCGGAGGAGGCTGCGCCCCCTCCTCAAGAAAGCCGCATGATCTATCTTTTGATTCAAGATGAAAAGCGACGCGGTCATTTAACGGTGACTCCTTACAGCCAATATAAAATGCGCAATAATACGTGGAGCGTCAAAAAAAACATCGGGTATGGACAAGCCTCGATGCTGCATCAACTGAATGGCTTTTATAACGAACAAGACGCGACTATCTTTTCCTTATTAAAAGAAAACTATGGCAGCCGCCTGCCCCATGTTTCATGGTCGTTTGACACCGACGGCGATTTTGTCGATTTTCTTGTGGCGCGTCTTTTAAAAACAGGCCGCGCCTATCTCAACGATGAAAGCACCCTCCCCCTTTCGCTGGGCGAGGATGAAGCCGGTCATTTATCATGGGAGCTTCTGCCCGATAGGCGGCAAAGGGCAACCGTGACAGCGCAAAAAAGAAAGCTTCAGACGCTTCTTATTCCCCATCCATGGTATATTCATGCTGAAACAGGCGTGATGGGCAAGATGATCTGCCGCGAGGACGAGCCCGTTATAAGACGTTTTCTTAAAGCCCCCCCTATCACACAACATGAAACGCCTGTTGTGCGGAAAGCGATTAAGGAGCTTGGCGTCTCGCTCCCCCCTCCCTTTAAAATCCGCGATATGAAGGACAAGCTGGAGGCGCCCACCGCGCACGTGATCCTTTTTCAAACGCCCAAAGGCGAACAAGCGGCGCGGGTTGATTTTACCTATGGCGATCAATTAGCATCAGGCGCGGCGTTGCCAGAGCATTACACCGTTGTGAAAGACGATGAAATCCGCCTCTATCATCGCAACGTGCTGGCCGAAGAAGCGCTTCTTAAAAAACTGTCAAAGCATCACCTGCGTGCAGCCTCCACCTCCTCCCTTTTGCTGCCCGATGAAACCGCCTCGCCATGGTTCTGGCTGGACTTTCGGCACACGGGGCTCGCGCAATTGGAAAAGGATGGCTTTGAGATTAGCGATAATGTCCCCCAATCCACAATCATCCTTGAGCCAGACAGCGAAGACATCGAAGCCTCGTTTGAGCAATCAGGCGATTGGTGGTTTTCGATGGATTTGGGCATCACAATCGGCGGCGAGCGCATCCCCCTTCTGCCCATTCTTGTGGCCATGATCAAAAAGCTGAACGCCCACGCCGATATTGATCGCCTGACTGAAGGCGGCAAATGCTATGCGCCGCTGCCGGATGGACGGATGATCGCGCTGCCTGCGGATCGTATTCGCACAATTTTGAAAACGCTGATTGAATTGTTTGACGATAAAGCGCTGTCGGACGATGGTACGCTGCGCGTATCGATGGACTTAACCGCCGCTTTTCTGAAACTGGAGGCGATCACCAGCAAGCGTTGGCTTGGCGAAGGAGGCCTTCGCAAGCTGATCGAAAAGCTTGGCAACTTTGAAGGCATCAAAAAACGCGCCTTGCCTAAAAAATTAAACGCAACGCTGCGTCCCTATCAAATCGAAGGCTATAACTGGCTACACTTCCTTGGCGAATATGGCCTGTCGGGTATTCTGGCCGACGATATGGGGCTTGGCAAAACCATCCAGACGCTCACCTATATCCTCTCGCTTAAAGAGTCCAAAAAGCTTGAGGAACCCTGCCTGATCGTGATGCCGACAAGCCTGATTGCCAACTGGCAGGCGGAAGCCGCCAAGTTCACGCCAACCCTGAAAGTCTTGACGCTTCATGGCAAGGAACGCTTCACCCGTTTTAGCAAGACCGAACACTATGACATTGTTCTAACAACCTATCCCTTGCTGCCACGTGATAGCGAGAAGTTGGCGAAACAGAAATGGTCGCTCCTGATCCTTGATGAAGCGCAAGCCATCAAGAATCCTGCTGCCAAGATGACCCAAGCCGCTTGCGCCCTTAAGGCCAAGCATAGGCTTTGCCTGACGGGCACGCCCGTTGAAAACCATTTGGGCGAGGCTTGGTCGATCTTCACCTTCCTGATGCCGGGTCTTTTGGGCGATCATAAAAAGTTCACCAAGCACTATCGCACGCCAATTGAAAAAGACGGCGACAATGATCGCAAGATTCTCTTTGCGCGGCGCTTGCGTCCTTTTGTTTTGCGGCGTTTGAAATCCGAGGTTGAAAAAGACCTTCCGCCCAAGACTGAAATTATTCGCCATGTCTCACTGGCTGATGATCAGCGCGATTTGTATGAAGCCGTGCGGCATGTCATGAATGACAAGGTGCGCGATGAAATCGCGGCCAAGGGGCTGGCGCGCAGTCAGATTATTATTCTCGACGCGCTGCTGAAGCTGCGCCAGACGTGCTGCGATCCTCGCCTTGTCAAGCTAGAGGCTGCGCGGAAAGTAAAATCCTCGGCCAAGCTGGATGAGTTGATGGAGATGATCCCGACCCTGATTGAGGAAGGGCGCAAGATTCTCCTGTTCTCGCAATTCACCTCGATGCTGGATTTGATCAAGAAGGAAATTGATAAGCTTGCTATTCCTTACGTTGAAATTCGCGGCACGACCAAAGACCGCGCCACGCCCGTTAAGCGGTTTCAGGCTGGCGAGGTTCCTTTGTTCCTTATTAGTCTTAAGGCGGGCGGCACAGGCCTCAACCTGACGGCGGCGGATACTGTCATTCATTATGATCCATGGTGGAATCCGTCTGTTGAAAATCAGGCGACCGACCGTGCCCACCGCATCGGCCAAACCAAGCACGTCTTTGTGTACAAAATGATTGCGGAAGGAACCGTTGAGGAGCGGATTTTGGAATTACAAAACAGAAAGGCTGGCCTTGCCGCCGCGCTGTTTGGCGATAAGCCTGCTGCCGCCGCTGCTCTCACTCAAGACGATATTAAGTGGCTGATGGGGGAGTAAGGGCTCTTACCACGCGCCTTTCAAGAACGTGACATGACCCATCTTGCGGCCATCGCGAGGCTCTTTCTTACCGTACAGATGCAGCGCGGCGGTGGGATCAGCAACATAGGCGGGGCAGCGGCCTAAATCCTCGCCAAGAATATTACGCATCACGGCTTTGCTGTGCGGCATGGCCTCAAGCAAGGGCAGACCCGCAATCGCCCGCACGAGCATTTCAAATTGACTGCAAAGGCAAGCGTCAATCGTCCAGTGACCAGAGTTATGCGGGCGCGGAGCGATCTCATTCATCAAAACGCTTTGGCCTTTTTCATTCGGCGTTTTTAAGATGAATAACTCAACTGTTAAAAGCCCCACCACATGCAAATGCGCCGCCATGCGCTGCGCAATATCTGTTGCCTCTTGCGCTAGAGCAGGATCAATCAGCGCAGGCGCTTGCGTTTCAAAGAGAATATGATTGCGGTGCATGTTCTCCACGGCGGGAAAAGCGACGCTCGCGCCATCCTCGCGCCGCGCAACGATCACAGAGATTTCCTTATCAAAAGCGACAAAGGCCTCAAGGATTCCTTCCTCGCCGCCCATTTGCGCCCATGCGTCCCCCGCCGCCATGCCGTCCGTGATTTTAACCTGCCCGCGCCCGTCATAGCCCATGCGCGTGGATTTCAAAATCGCGGGACGAGGAAACGACTCCAGCGCTTTTTCCAATTCATCTACAGAATGCACAATCACAAAATCGGCTGTGCCCACGCCAACCTCGCAGGCAAAGCGCTTTTCTAGGCCGCGATCTTGTGCGATACGCAAAACCGTTGCACTCGGAAACAGCGCCGTATGCGCCGCCACTGCGTCCAACGCCGCAAGTGGCACATTCTCCCACTCCAGCGTCACAACATCCACAGCCTTGGCAAAGCACGTCAGCGCTTCAGTATCGCTCCATGCGCCAAGCGTATGCGCGGCGCAAACAGCCACCGCAGGCTCATCGTCGCTTTGGCAAAAGACATGGCACGGAAACCCCAGCCGCGCCGCAGCCATGGCCGTCATGCGACCCAGCTGCCCGCCACCTAAAATGCCAATCACTGATCCGGCTGTCAGGGTTCTCATCTTATTTCTTTTTCTTCGCTGTTTTCTTGGCGGGCTTTTCTGGTTCCATGGCGACCGAGGCCGTTTGAACCTCGCGCCACTGGGCAAAGGCTTTTGCCAGCGCCTTATCCTGCAAGGCCAGAACAGACGTAGCCAAAAGTGCGGCGTTGATCGCGCCTGCGTTACCAACAGCCAGCGTGCCGACGGGCACGCCCGCAGGCATTTGCACGATGGAAAGCAAACTATCCAACCCGTCCAGTGAGCGGCTTATCACGGGCACGCCCAAAACGGGCAGAGGCGTGAGCGAGGCCGTCATGCCCGGTAAATGCGCCGCGCCGCCCGCGCCCGCGATAATGACCTTCAGGCCACGTTCAGCGGCACTGGTTGCGTATTCAAACAAACGGCGCGGCGTGCGATGGGCGGAGACAACCGCGCTTTCATAAGGCACGCCAAAGCTGTCCAACACGTTGGCGGCGTTTTCCATCGTCGTCCAATCGGATTGGCTGCCCATGATAATCCCCACCAAGGGTTGCGGCGTAGCGGCCTTGGCCTTCGTGGTTGCCTTTTTTGTTTTAGTCTTGATCGAAGCCACCATAAAAATCCCCTGTTGATAAGGAAAAAAGCAAGTTCAGTCCGTCCACTTGAAAACCCGAAAAGTTTTTCTCCGCCAAGACGCATAAATCAAAGAAAAACCAACAGACGCGGCCAAAAAGTTTTCGGGTTTTCAAGTTGACGTAGTATTAATGACTTTTTTAGAAAAAGCCTAGAGTCTTGTTGGGAAAGCCGA
>DYNT01000230.1 GCA_020720905.1 Micavibrio aeruginosavorus | reverse complement strand
GGGCACTCCTGGGAAAAGAAGGAATCCAGTGCGCCTTCGAATGTTTTAAAGCACTGGGGGCCAAATGTTTGCTTTGCGGTATCGAGATGGCTTTTCATGCTGTCCTGGCTCCTTTCTGCGATGAGTCGCTCAACTTTTCGTTCGCCAAAAGTGCCCCTTTTTTTGCGTCCCCACTTTCGTAATGGGCCGCGCCGATGCACTCGAGCTCTTTGAAGCGCATTTTGAAGCCTTCCTTGTGTTTGTATTCTTCGTAGATGCCGACATAGGCGTTGACCGTGGCACTGCTGATGCCGATGGCGAAGGCGGTCTGGATGCGGCAGAAGCCGTGGCCCAGGCAGTAGATGATGCGGGCGAAGTGGTTGAGGTAGCGTTCGACGGCACGCAGGGAGTGGTTGATGGTGCGGGCGACCTCTTGGGGTTCCTTGCCTTCGAGCCAGTGGCGGATGGCGACCCCTTTGTGGGTGAGGGTCGGTCCGATGTCTTTTTGCTGGCCGCGTGTGGGGATGTGGATGTCCTGTTCTTTGAGTTTGCGGATGTCGCGGCGGATGGTGCGGGCATCGCAAAAGAGCAGGAGGGCGAGGTCTTCTTGGGTGAGCAGCCCGCCTTGTTCGCGGGCTTCTTCGCAGAGGCGTCCGATGCGGTGGCGGCGGATGTTTTCTGCGCCGGAGATTTGGTTGTCATCCGGGTCGATGGGGGTCAAAACTACGCTGGCCATGGGGCATTCCTTGAGGGGGACACCTGCGCCGGCTTCGGTTTTGACGCAGGTGTAGAGCATCTGGCCGTGGCGCAAGGGGGCGTTGCCTGGAGTGTCGAAATAGACATCTCGGATCACATCGACAATGACAATGGCCTCCCATGGGCTCATGCCAGTGCCGCCGACGATTTCGTTGATCATGCGTTGGTCTTGGGTTTTGGCTGCCAGTCTGCGTTCTTGGCTGGCAAGGTTTTCGGATGTAGTGTTTTTCATGGCGTTTTATTGGTTTGTTGTTGTTTTGCAAACACGATGAACGGGTTCTTCCCTCTGGTTCACCGATCAAACTTCGCCCTGCTTTTACCATCTGACAAGGGAGGCTTTTTTGCCTCACTTGTTCTGGTCGGACATCCGCCCTAATCGTAAATCGTTCTCTTGCACCCACCGGCAGAAGATCAGAGCGACGATTTGCTCGGCGG
>DYNT01000229.1 GCA_020720905.1 Micavibrio aeruginosavorus | reverse complement strand
GCTGGGTCCCGCATCTTCGTCCCGCTCTACGCGGGACTTCATGCGGGATGACGAAAAGGGGGACAGGAGAAAAAAAGGGTGGGGCTGGCATCCCCTTTTCTTTTTTTCTTCTTTTAAAAAGCCAACCCTTGTACTGTTTTGAGGATTTTCTCAAAAAGGGCGGCAAAGAAACAAAGGGCATAGGACATGGCTCCATCACAGGTTTTTGGCGATTTACAACGACGCGGCTTAATGCTGGTTCTCTCCTCACCCTCTGGGGCGGGCAAGACCACCATCTCGCGCCGCTTGTTGGAATCTGAAGACGTCCTTAACCTATCCGTATCGGTCACAACGCGCCCCCCCCGTGAGGGCGAGGTGGCAGGACGAGATTATCATTTTATCGATACGATTGATTTCAACCTTATGGTCAACCGCGACCAGCTTTTGGAACATGCCAAGGTTTTCGGCAATTACTATGGGACGCCGCGCAAAGCGGTCGAGGATACGTTGGCGCAAGGCCACGACGTTTTGTTTGACATTGATTGGCAGGGAACGCAGCAGTTGGCCGAGAAAGCGCGCGATGATCTGGTTAGCGTTTTTATTCTCCCCCCCGATTGGCATGAGCTGGAGCGCCGCCTGTTTTCACGTGCGCTGGACACGCCCGCCGAAATGAACCGCCGCATGGCTAAGGCCACCGATGAAATGAGCCACTGGGCCGAATATGATTATGTGATTATCAATCGCGATTTAGAATCCTCAACCGAAGCGGTTCGCGCCATTTTGCACAGCGAACGGCTCAAGCGCCGCCGCCTTGTCGGCCTTGCCGATTTTGTAAAAGGCCTTCAGGCTGGGGCTTAAGCGCTCTTTTGATGATAGGCCTTGGCAAGAGCTTCAAACGCTTGCACGGGCAACTGCCCCGCCCGCCAAGACGGATCAACGTCCGCCCTTTCTAACAAGGCCTCGCCGCCCATGGCCTTAAGGCTTGTGTGCAGCATTTTGCGCGGTTGGGCAAAAGCGGCGGTGACAATTTTTTGCAGCGTTTTAAAATCAACAACACTTGGCCGATCCTGACGCGGCGTTAAATGAATCACCGAGGATTCCACCTTGGGCGGCGGCGTAAAGGCCGTCGCAGGAACCCGCATCACACGCCGTCCCTCAGCGCAAAATTGCGTCAGAACGGACAAACGGCAATAAGCCTC
>DYNT01000228.1 GCA_020720905.1 Micavibrio aeruginosavorus | reverse complement strand
TCGGCAGGAAGCTCAAACGGCGCGTCGCTCCATCCCAGCGCTTGCCGCGCCGCCGCAACCTCAGCCTCGCCAAGGGGCGAGCCATGGCAGCCGGACGTGCCCTGTTTATTCGGCGCGCCAAAGCCAATGATCGTGCGACACGCGATCAGCGACGGCTTATCCGCCTCCGCCAGCGCCGCATCGGTCGCCAAGGCAATCGCGGAAGGATCGTGGCCATCAACGGCCTGCACATGCCAGCCATAGGCGCGGAAACGCGCCTGCACGTCTTCGGTAAAGGACAGTTCGGTTCCGCCATCAATGGATATTTTGTTGTCATCATAGAAAACGATAAGGCGACCCAGCCCTAAATGCCCCGCCAAGGAAGCAGCTTCGTGGCTGATGCCCTCCATCAAGTCGCCGTCCGAGGCAATGACAAACGTGCGGTGATCCACCAGCGCGTCGCCAAAACGAGCGTTCAGGGTTCTCTCCGCCAGTGCAAAGCCAACCGAAGTCGCGATGCCCTGCCCCAAGGGCCCCGTCGTCATTTCAATGCCGATGGCAAGGTCACGCTCTGGATGCCCCGCTGTCAGGCTGCCCAATTGGCGAAAGTTCTTGATCTGCTCCATCGTCATCAAGGGATAACCGGTCAGATGCCCCAACGCATAAAGCAGCATCGAGCCATGCCCCGCCGACAGGATAAAGCGATCACGGTCATGCCATGCAGGGGCAAGCGGATCAAAGCGCATAAAATGGCGGAACAGCACCGTGGCCACATCGGCCATGCCCATAGGCATGCCGGGATGCCCCGATTTAGCGCGCTCTACCGCGTCCATGGCCAAAGCGCGCACGGCATTGGCCATCGGTTTATGAAGGGAATCAGAGGCGAAAGAATGGGGCATAAGAAATCTCTTTTACTTAAAGGAAGGATGGGCGCAAAATGCCGGAAAAAGAAGGCCAATGCAAGGCCGTTCATGTCTTGGAAGAAGGGGCAAGGCTGAAACCGTAGGTTAACAAAAAAGGAAGCCCCTAAAATCACACTCCCCTTGCGGGCTTGACGCCGAAGGGCGTCGAGGCCCCTTGGCTGGTCGAAAAATACGACTCCGTAAGGAGACGGATTTTTCGGGGAGGGGTTTCCCTCGCTATAGACTACGTCAACTTGAAAACCCGAAAACTTTTTGGCCGCGTTTGCTTGTTTCTCTT
>DYNT01000083.1:5065-6152 GCA_020720905.1 Micavibrio aeruginosavorus | reverse complement strand
ATAGGCGTTTGCTTTGACGGCAGCCCCAACGGCAGCGGGGGCAGCTTGGCTTTGCAGCAAACGATAGTTCCAGATCAAGGCATTAAGATCGATAAGGGCGCGAGGAGTCATGGTCGCCAGCATAAAGAGAAAGAATCTTTTTGGGTAGAGGGTCGCAGGGATAGGCGCAACAAAAAAGGCCGCACCCCCTAAAGGATGCGGCCTTCTTTTGTTAGGCCTTGGCTAAAAAGCCAAGTGAGCCAAACCTTACTGCGCGATCACAGAAACAGCGCGGCGGTTTTGAGCCCAAGCGGCTTCGTTGCTGCCCAGAACGGCGGGGCGTTCTTTGCCATAGCTAACCGTTCTAACGCGGTCGGCTTCGACGCCTGAAGCAACAAGATAGTTCTTGGCGGCGGTTGCGCGACGTTCACCCAAAGCAAGGTTGTATTCGCGTGTGCCACGTTCGTCGGCATGGCCTTCCATCGTGATCGAAACCGAAGGATACTTCTTCATCCAAGCGGATTGACGATCCAATGTGGCGCGAGCCTCAGCAGTCAGGTCAGACTTATCAAAGCCAAAGAAAACGCGGTCGCCAACGTTGACAACCAAATCTTCTTGTGTGCCAGGACGGGCAACGCCCATCTTGCCGCCAGCGCCAGCGCCAGCGCCGTTGGCATCTGCAGAACCGTCATCAACACCCGTGGTATCGCAAGCAGAAACCATAACGAGTGCCGCCATTAGACACAGAAACTTTTTAAACATCTTCTTCTCCCTTTGTGAACCTCTGGCGGAGTGGGGCAAAAAAGACGAATCCTTTTGCCTTGGCCGAGATGATTGCGATTGTTGTTGGTGTTTGCTTGCGGGAATCCGCTTGCACCCCATGACTTTGCCCCCTTCTTGCCGGAAAACGCCCCGATAAAAGAAAAGCGACAAACTCGATACTAAACTACCCCTTGCCGTTAGGGGAATCAAGGGGCGTGTTTCCGTTTTAAAAAGAAAGAAGAAAGCCATTGAAGGTCGTGGCTAAACCGCAACAGAAAGTGGCGAAAATGCCCTAATTGCGGCACAAGGATGTGTGCGTCGCCACAATTATGCCTTAAAGAAAAAA
>DYNT01000083.1:0-4965 GCA_020720905.1 Micavibrio aeruginosavorus | reverse complement strand
CCTAATTGCGGCACAAGGATGTGTGCGTCGCCACAATTATGCCTTAAAGAAAAAAGGAAGAAAACCTCCTTACGGAATCAGCGGCGACCAAGCGGGGTCAGAGGCATCCATGGGCGTTGGAATCTCGCGCTCATTATAGCCCGTCAGGTCAATGCTATAGAGCTTGGCCTTCTTGCCGCGCCCGCCTACGCCCGCTGGCAAGTCTTTGAAGTACATCAAGACGCGGCCATTGGGGGCCCATGTTGGCCCTTCGACGTGATAGGACTCGGTTAAAAGGCGCTCGCCCGTTCCATCGGGGCGCATGACGCCGATATAGAATCGGCCTCCATGCTGCTTGGTGAAGGCGATAAGATCGCCGCGTGGTGACCAGACCGGCGTGGCATAGCGCCCGTCGCCAAAGCTGATGCGCTTCACATCGCTGCCATTGGCTGCCATCGTATAGATTTGCTGACTGCCGCCACGATCCGATTCAAACACAATTTTATTGCCATCGGGGGCATAGCTTGGCCCCGTGTTGATGGAGGGATGGTTGGTCAGCTGCGTTGTGCGGCGAGAGCGCAAATCCATCGTGTAGATGTCCGAATTGCCACCCTTGGACAGCGAGAAGATCACTTTGTTACCGCCAGGCGCAAAACGTGGAGCAAAGGTCATATTTGCAAAATCACCCAAGACTTCCTGCCGTCCACTATCGATATTGAACAGATAGACGCGTGGGCGATTGTTATAATACGCCATATAGGTGATTTCTTGCAGCGAGGGCGAGAAGCGCGGCGTGAGGACAAGCGCACGTCCATCGCTCAGCAAGCGATGGTTTTCGCCATCTTGATCCATAATGGCTAGACGCTTGACGCGGGCTGTGCCAGGGCCGCTTTCCGCGATGTAGACGATGCGGGTATCAAAATAGCCGTCCTCGCCCGTGATGCGCTTATAAATCGCATCCGCGACAATATGCGCCACGCGCCGCCAATTGCTGGGTGTTGTGAAATAGGCAAGCCCCGTCATTTGTTGTTCGCCAAACACGTCCCACAGGCGGAACTCAACCTTCAGGCGGCCATCGGCTTGCGCTTCGATGCGGCCAACGACAAGAGATTGCGCATTAAGGACGCGCCAATCCGCAAAGCGCGGCGCGACCAAAAGGGAATCGCGATCTTGAATAAAAGACTTGGGATCCACGGCAGAAAAAAGGCCAGAGCGCACCAAATCCGCCGATATGACTTTGGCGATATCGCGGCCAAACTGGGCTTCGTTGCCGCCTGCGCCGTAAAAGGCGGGAATGGCGATGGGGATGGGTTCAACCACGCCGCGCGTGATATCGATGCGCACCTCGGCCTTGGCGGGTGCGGCGGCAAACAACGGCACAAGAAAGGCGAAAAGAGCAAGAACGCGGGCGGTTTTGTTCATGGTCATAGCATATCCCTTGGATCGAAATTAAAGCGGATGGTCTTCCATTGTTCGTACTGATCGGGCGGCAGTTCCAGTGGCGTGCATTTGGGATGCCGCAGTGCGCGCAAGGCGGCTTCGGCAGCGGCGCGGAAGTGTGAATCGGTTGAAAGACGGTTTTGATCCACGACCTCGGCCGAGCGGACTGTACGATCCTCGTTCACTTCAATCAAGACCTCAACGATTAATTCTTGCGCGTTGCGCGCCCCGATCGGCATGTTCCAGCAACCGCTGATTTGGCGGCGCAAGGAATCTTCTTGGCTGATGGTCAGGCGGTCGGCCAAGGCGGGGCCTTGATTGCTGGTTGTTCCTGTCTGTGCTGTGCCATCGTTCTTTTTGACGTCAGGACGCGCATCGGCAGGCGCCGGTGGCGAGGGCTTCATCTTGGCCACGTTTTTCAAGACGCTGGCCAAGGGATCAACTTGTGGCTGCGGTTTGGCGGCTTCCTTGGGTGGCTCTGGCGGCTTGGGTTTTGTGGAGGGCTTTGGCAGCGCGGCATCGTCAGGCGCGGGCTCGCTTTTCTCGGTGGGCTTGAGCGGCTCCACCGGTTTGGGCGGCTCTGGTTGTTTGACTTCGGGCGCAGGCGCAGGTTTTGGCGGCGCGGTTTTGGCGGCTTCTTGTTCTTCGGAATCGCGAATGCGCGTGTTGGTGATGGTACCGATTTCAATAATGTCAACGGGAACAGGGCGCCATGGCAGCGCGGGCGGCGGCTTGAAAAAGCTGGGGATGCCAAAATACAAAACGAGCATCGTCACGACATGCAAGGATGTCGAGATGATGAGTGGCGTTTGTAAGGTTTCTTGGCGATGGTTCATGGTGCGTTGTGGCTCTGTGTATTTTTTATCAGAGCATTTAGCATTCAGCATTTAGCATTTAGGAAAAAAAGAGCTTGATCCTAAATGCTAAATGCTAAATGCCAAATGCCAAATGCTAACTGCGCCTCTACTTCCCCTTCTTCCTCGGCTCCGGCGTTGGCAATTCCGCTACCAAAGCAACTTTGGAATAACCGGCGGCGTTGATTGTGCCCATCACTTCCATGATGCGGCCATAAGCAACGCCCCTGTCGCCGCGCACAAAGATGCGGGCATCGGGGTTCGCGCCCGTAATCGCCTTAAGCTTGGCTACCAGATCGCCTAGTTCAGATTTGGATTCCTGCAAGTATACGTTGCCCTTCGAGTCGATCGAGATAACCAATGGCTCCTTATCCTGCTTGACCGATTGCGCTTGCGCCTTGGGCAAATCCACGGGAACGGCGACGGTCAGCAAGGGCGCAGTCACCATAAAGACGATCAGCAAAACAAGCATCACGTCCACAAGCGGCGTGACGTTGATATCCGCCATGGGGCGATAGCCGCCGCGCCGTCCGCGCCGATGGCCTCCCCCCCCCGATTGCATCGTCCCGCCTGCCATTAGTTTTCTTCCATGTTGCGCGAGAGGGTCGCCATAAAGTCGTTGGCAAAGTTTTCAAGTCGTGCGCCATAACGGCCAATCTCGGTTGAGAACTTGTTGTAGGCTGCCGTGGCGGGAATGGCGGCGACAAGGCCGATGGCTGTGGCCAAAAGCGCTTCGGCAATACCAGGCGCGACAACGGCAAGGCTGGTGTTCTGAGCCGCCGCGATGCCGATAAAGCTTCGCATAATGCCCCAAACCGTGCCGAAAAGGCCGATAAACGGCGCGACCGAGCTGACCGAGGCCAAAAAGGTCATCCATGTTTCAATCAGCGCCATCTCGCGCCCGATGGTGACTTGCAGCACGCGATCGATGCGGTTTTGAATGCTGGTGCGCCCCTGCGGCGTGGCCAGCAGTCCCCTGTCATTCGCGTTGCGCCATTCCTTCATGCCCGCCACGAAAACGGCCTGCATAGGATCGGCGGGACGCTTGATTTTCTCATACAGCATATCAAGGGAGCCAGCCGACCAAAAGCGCTCTTCAAAAAACTCGGCGCGATTTTTAAGGCGCGAGATTTTCGATATTTTATCGAAGATCAACGCCCATGTAAAAACGGAAATGCACAAAAGGCCGATCATCACGACCTTACCGATCATATCGGCATGGCCGAACAGGCCAAAAAGCGACATATCCAGCGGCGCGACTGATCCGGCCAGTTTAACGGCATCAACAACAGGTTGTGGTTCCATCGGGTTTAGGCTCCTTGTCGTATTATTACAAATTCGTCATCCCCGCGCCCTTGTCGCGCCGCCTTTGCGGCGTGCAAAAAAATAAAGCGGGGATCCCGTTTAGTTTTTATTTACTGCCTACTATACCTCTTCCACTTTAAGAGTTGATAAGATGAGTCCCATCAATCACCCTCCCCTTGCGGGCTTGACGCCGAAGGGCGTCGAGACCCCTTGGCTGGTCGAAAACACGAAGTGTTTTCGGAGAGGGGTCGTTTTCCATCGTGTTTTGACCCCTCCCCAAGATTTTTTCTCCCTATGGGATCAAAAATCTTGTGCCCTCCCGCAAGGGGAGAGCGATTTTAGCGCCAACTCTTGAACTGTTTTAGATATAGAAAAACGATTCACGGGCTATTCTTGGAAGACCTCAAGCTTTTGCCGCCAATCGGGGGGCAAGCGCAAGACCTTTCCGTCTTGTGTAACGGTCACTAGTGTCACTTTTATGGCAACGAGGGTTTCTTCGTCACGTTTTATGATTTGGGTCATGGTCAGGCTCGCGCCGCCCAAACGATCCAAGGAAGTTGTTACGGTTAGCCAATCATCAAGCCTCGCAGGGGCTTTGTAGTCGGCCTCAAGGTGACGGACGACAAAAAGAGGGTCGTCCTGCGTCCACAAAGCACCCTGCCGCCCCGTGACGGCGCGCAGAAATTCCGTCCTCGCCCGCTCGGCAAAGGCCAGATAGCGGGCATAGTACACCACCCCACCCGCATCCGTGTCCTCATAGTAAACGCGAAGGGGAAGGGTGGCAGAGTGTTTTTTCATGGGTAGTTCCTCAGCTTATGGTGTTGGGGTTCTTGTTAACATATCAAACGCCGTCATCGCGAGGACCCAGCACTTGATGCGGGAGCCGTGGCGATCCATCTCCTGAATTGGCAGATAGGGATAATGGTGGAAAGGTCAGGAGTTGGATTGCCACGCGCCTTCGGCGCTCGCAATGACGGTGGGTTGATAACACAATCGGGGTTATACTTGTCACAGCGTGTCCTCTTCTTCACTTTCAGCCACAAACAAATCCTCAGGAAGACTCTCCTTGGGCGCGGTGAGGCCCAGATGGCGATACCCCGTTTCGGTCATCATGCGGCCACGCGGCGTGCGCTGCAAAAGGCCTTGCTGGATCAGGTAGGGCTCAATCACTTCCTCCAGCACGTCGCGCTGTTCGGATAGAGCGGCGGCCAGCGTTTCAACGCCCACGGGGCCGCCTGCGTAATGCTCGGCCATCATGGAAAGATAGCGGCGATCCATTGCGTCAAAGCCGCGCCCGTCCACTTCAAGGCGCATCAGCGCCTTATCCGCGATTGTGGCCGTGATGGCAGCAGCCTTGGCGACGGTGGCGAAATCGCGCACGCGGCGC
>DYNT01000227.1 GCA_020720905.1 Micavibrio aeruginosavorus | reverse complement strand
GTCGAAAAGGTGTACGTCAGGGCGGTCGAAAAGCGTATCAAGGAGCTGACGTTCGCTATGACTTAGCAGGGCGCGAGTCCATTTGCCGACGACCGTTTTGCCGTTCATACGTGGGGTGCGATCAAACAGCGCGTCGGGGTCTTCCCGAAGGAACTCGCGGCCTTTGACTTTGACGATACCGAGGCCGTCGCTGTGATCGACGGGGTTTTCCTTCTTCTCGGCGAAAAGAATGACTGCGCCTTGCAGGGTTCCGTCAAACCAAATTTCTTCGGGGTCAATAATCAAAAGCCGACTGCATGTCGTTCCAAGGAACGTTCGTAGCGACTGCGCATGCAGGACATGAATGATTTCAGATGGCAGGATCATGCCAAGGCGACCACCTGGCTTGAGAAGTGCAATCGATGCCAGCACGAACGGAACCCAAGCGTTTGTGTGCTTTGTGAACGGCAGCCCCAGTATTTTGAAAATTTGCTCCGCCTTCTGTTGCGCGTCTTCCGGCAGATATTGATACCGGATGAACGGTGGGTTGCCAACCACGGCATCAAACGGCTTCTTGCCGCTGGCCATCTGCAAAAGTGCCCACTGCAAAAAGTCTTCACCGTGAATCGTCGTTTTCAGGCCTTGATTGCTTTTGGCGCGTTTTCGCGCTTTCGCCGCTTCTTCGGCTAACAGTTCAAAGCCTGTGAACGCGAGGCCGCCATGGCCTCCAAGCTCCGCAATCGCCTGAATGAAAATGCCATCACCGCAGCTGGGCTCTAGGACGTGCCGTGGTTTATGCACGAGCGTCCAACGGGCGATGTACGCTGCTAAGTCCAGCGGGGTGTAGTAGCCGCCGCGAAGCTTTTGTTCACTCTCGTTGATGATGAAATTCATGGACGTTTTTTCTCGGTTGCAGAGCCAAAGAGGCTAGGCTGTTGTTGTGTATTGATGTGCTGTACCGCCAAAGCTACGAACCACTCCTTCAAGGTTTTGTTCTCAAGCGCGAGCATTGAGTAAAGCCTGCGCTTCAGCTCTGGGTCAATCTCCAGGACGATTCTTCCGGACTCACCGATGGCCATGTGCTTTATATGCCTTATGTAATGTTATATAAGGCACATACACTGCCAGAACAGAGCCGAAAGTGCAACGCAATAAGGCTACACTGACCTTCTCCAGCCAGCGGCGCAAGGATGGGTCGCCCGCCCCGCTCAGTCTCTTG
>DYNT01000226.1 GCA_020720905.1 Micavibrio aeruginosavorus | reverse complement strand
AAACCAACTCTTGAAGGGACAGGGGATCTATGCAAGGAAGGGGGCATTTACTAATCTTTATCCTCTTTGCCCCTAAACTTCATCCTTATGACGGACAACGAAAGCAAAACAGCCCATTTGATGCAAGCCCTTCCCCTCCAAATTGAGCGGATGCATCGCCGTTTTTTGGACGTGGTGAGGCTAGAGCTTGGGCGCGTGGGCGTGCGGGATATCAGCCCCGTGCAGGTCATGATGCTGGGCAGCATCGGGGGCGAGACAATTTCGGTGCGCGATTTGATTGAGCGTGGCTATTACCTTGGCTCTAACGCCTCATACAATCTGAAAAACCTGATCGATGGCGGCTATATCGAAAGGCAAGCATCAGCCCGCGATAGGCGGTCGGCCTATCTGACCGTCACGCCCAAGGGTGAGGCCGTTCTGACCAAACTGGCAGCGTTAGAGCTGCAATGGGCACAGTCCCTTATGACAGAAGACAACGTTGCCGCTATCGAGTCCACGCATACGACATTGCGTGCGTTAGAGCGCTGCTGGTCAGACGCCGTCCGCTATGCAGACGGCGGCGGCGCTACGCCCGCCCCTATCCCCGAAGACGTTTAAGTTTTAGCGCGGCGTAAAAGCGAGGACATTGCCATTGGCTACGACCTTACCGCCCGTCAAAAAGTAGACCCACAAAATTAGCGGGAGCCGTCATATCGGCAAAAGCCGATATCCAGATTGAATTCTTTTGGTTTTTCGGAGAAGTGATTTCCTTTCATGCCTCGCTAGCCTGCCCCGTGCTTGACACGGGGCTCGGCGCTGGATACCGGCTTTCGCCGGTATGACGAATAATTTCAGACAGTTGGTCTTGTGGTTGAAAAAATGAAGGGTGGCAAGCTTTCCTGCCAGTTATTCTGGTGTCTTTGTGACGGTTTGGGACAGGAAAAAAAGCTAACCCTTGAACTGTTGTGAGTCTATGTTTATAGTCAAATCAGATAATTTCCGTCATATCCTCCCGTCATTGCGAGCGACCAACGGGAGCGCGGCAATCCATCACCTGCCTTCTTCACCATTGACTCTGTTCGACAATTCAGGCGATGGATTGCCACGTCGCCTTTTCAAGGCTCCTCGCAATGACGCTATGAGGCATGACGGAAATAAACTATAGAAATCTTTCTCCTTTGAATAGAATCTCTCTCGCCATGTCCTTACGCGTTGCCTCAGCCC
>DYNT01000082.1 GCA_020720905.1 Micavibrio aeruginosavorus | reverse complement strand
CCCCCGCAAGGGGGGAGGCAAATTATTGCCCTTATCGTTGAACATGGCCTGCGTGAGGAATCGGCGGCAGAGGCGCAAAGCGTCGCGGCGCGCTTGGCGGCGATGGGGATCGCGTCCGAGATTTTGCCGTGGCAGCACGATCTCATCGCAAGCCGCATCCACGTCAAAGCGCGAGAGGCGCGTTATGCGCTTTTGCTAGAGGCATGCAAAAAACACAACATTAAAACGCTGTTTCTTGCCCATCATGCGGATGATCAAGTCGAAACGGTTTTGATGCGCTTTGCCAAGGGAAGCGGAATTGACGGTCTTGTGGGGATGGCACAGCGCAGCGAGAAAGAGGGCGTGATGCTGGCGCGGCCTTTCCTGTCTTTACCCAAAGCGCGATTGCTTGCAACGTGTGAGGCTCACGCCATTTCCTTTGTTACTGACCCCAGCAATGAAAAAGAGAAATACGCTCGCGGACGTTTGCGCCACGTGATGCCGTTGCTAGAGCAAGAGGGATTGACGGCGCAGCGCCTTGTGGATTTGGCCGCTCGCGCCCGTGAGGCTAAGGAAGCGCTGGACTATTACACTAAGGCTTTTTTGCAAGGCGCTGTCGTGGCGGAACCTTATGGCGCTTTCAGTGTAGCGCGTGAGGCTTTGGCTTCTGCTCCCCGTGCTGTGGCGCTTCGCGCTGTGGCTGCGTGTTTAACCGCGCTTCATCCTACGGACTATCCACCTCAGCGCGAAGGGTTGGTGGCGCTGTTGGATTGGGTTTTTACTCCGTCTACGCAAGCGCGCCGCACGCTTCACGGCTGTCTTGTTCAAAAAAAGGAAGGTGGGAAAACAATCGTCTTTGCGCGTGAAGTTGGGGCGATAACTGATAGTCCTTTGCTTGTTTTTCAGAAAACGGTTTTATGGGACGGGCGCTGGCGCGTGACGCTTCTTGAAGATAGGGTAGGGTTGACGCTGCGCCCTTTGGGTATGCCGCCCCATGCGCTTTTGGATGCACTAGAGCCCCTTTTGCGCCGCCAAATTCCCTCTGCATGGGCGCGGGCGTCTTTACCTGCTTTGTGGCATCAAGATCGTTTAGTGGCTATCCCATCTTTTGATAAGGCAAATCAAGTTGTTGCCGTGGCCGAGAGGGTGCTTCCTTTTTGGCTTCTTTAGGTTGAAAAAGGGCTGGTGAACCCCTATCTATAGTCCGTCCGCTTGAAAACCCGAAAAGTTTTTCTCCGCCAAGCCGCATGACCCGAAGAGAAACCAACAACTGCGGCCAAAAAGTTTTTAGGGTTTTCAAGTTGACGTAGTATATAAAGAAGGTGCCATTTTATCCGAAAGGTCGAGACGTTGAACAACACCACAGGCAAAAACATCCTTCTTATCGTCCTTATCGGCGGGCTTCTTTATGGCCTTGTCAGCATGCTGCAAAGTCCTGAGGGTCTTTCTTCGCAAGCCATGATGCCGTTCAGTGACTTTTTGGAGCGGGTGGATGAAGGCAAGATTGCCGATGTGACGATTAAGGGTGGCCTTGTGACAGGGCATATGATGGAGGGCGGCGTTAATTTTGCAACCTATCTTCCCGATAACACGAACATCGTTGATCGTTTGGTGGAGAGAAAGGTCAAGATTGTCGCGCAGCCTGAATCCCTTGGTGAGCCGACATTCTGGGGCGTTTTAATCTCCTCATGGCCGATGCTGCTCATGATCGCGGTATACGTGTTCTTTATGCGTCAAATGAACGGAGCCGGTGGCAAGGCGATGGGCTTTGGCCGCAGCAAGGCGCGGCTCCTGACGGAAAAAGAAGGCAAGGTGACGTTTGAGGACGTCGCGGGCGTTGAAGAAGCCAAGCAAGAGCTTGAAGAAGTCGTTGAGTTCCTGCGCGATCCGCAAAAGTTTCAAAAGCTGGGTGGCAAGATTCCCAAAGGCGTTCTGTTGGTGGGGCCTCCCGGTACAGGTAAAACGTTGATTGCCCGCGCTGTGGCGGGCGAAGCGAACGTGCCGTTCTTCACAATTTCAGGCTCGGACTTTGTTGAGATGTTTGTCGGCGTGGGCGCCAGCCGCGTGCGCGATATGTTTGAGCAAGGCAAGAAAAATGCGCCCTGCATTATTTTTATCGATGAGATTGACGCGGTGGGGCGTCATCGCGGCGCAGGCCTTGGTGGCGGCAATGATGAGCGTGAGCAAACGCTCAACCAGTTGCTTGTTGAGATGGATGGGTTTGAAGCCAACGAAGGCGTGATCCTGATCGCGGCGACAAACCGCCCTGACGTTTTGGATCCTGCCTTGCTGCGTCCGGGACGCTTTGATCGTCAGGTGGTCGTGCCTAATCCTGATATTCTGGGGCGTGAGCGCATTTTAAAGGTGCATATGCGTAAAGTGCCGCTCGCCATGGATGTGGATGCCCGCACGATTGCTCGCGGGACACCTGGCTTTTCGGGCGCGGATCTGGCCAACCTTGTGAACGAAGCGGCCTTGTTGGCTGCGCGGCGCAATAAGGCCAGTGTTGATATGGCCGATTTTGAATCGGCCAAGGATAAGGTGATGATGGGCGCGGAAAGGCGTTCCATGGTCATGACGGATAACGAGCGCGAGTTGACGGCCTATCACGAAGCAGGCCATGCGCTGGTCGGCCTCAATATGCCGCAAAGCGATCCGTTGCATAAGGTGACGATTATCCCGCGTGGGCGGGCTTTGGGCGTGACCATGAACCTGCCAGAGCGTGACAAGTACAGCCAAACGAAGATTGAGTTGGAATCGCGCATCGCGATGATGTTCGGTGGCCGCATGGCTGAGGAACTGACGTTTGGCAAGGACAACGTCACCACGGGCGCCAGCAGCGATATCGCGCAGGCGACCAATCTGGCGCGTCGTATGGTCAGCGAGTTTGGTATGTCCGATAAACTGGGGCGCGTGCGTTACCATGCCAACGAACAAGAAGTTTTCTTGGGGCATTCTGTCGCGCAGACGCAAAACATGTCTGATGTGACGGCGCAGTTGATCGATGACGAGGTGCGGCGTTTGGTTGAAGAGGGCGAGGCCAAAGCGCGAGAGGTTTTAACAGCGCATAAGGATGAGCTGAAACGGATTGCCGAGGCGTTGTTGGAATATGAAACGCTGTCGGGCGACGAAGTCGCGGCTTTATTGCGTGGCGAGTCTTTGGATCGCAAGGATCAGGCGGCCAAGCCGCCTGCCGCTGATGCGTTGCCTTCTGGACGGCAAGGCTCGGTTCCAAAAGTTGTCCCAGCTTCTGGTTCGATTGTGGTGTGAGCCTTGGACTTCTCATCACCCTATGCCAGCTTTGGAAAACGGCTGTATGCTTATTTGATCGATCAGTCCCTGATACAAGGGCTTGCTTTGGTTCTTATGGTGCCTTTTTCTGGTGGACTCTTGGATCAATTTTCAAGTCTCCTGAGCTTTAATCCTTCTATGATAGAACAAACCACCGCGCTTGATTCCTTGGCTGTCTCAATGACGAAAGCTGTCTTGCTTTTTATGTTGTTTCAATTTGTTCTTGGTGTGGTTTATGGCGCGTTGATGGAAGGTAGCGAATCCGGCGCGACGTTAGGAAAAAGGTATTGTGGGTTGCGTGTAACGGATAAATATGGCGAGCGCATTGGTTATGGTGCGGCGGTGATACGCAACATAGGGGTCAATCTTATGGGGGTGGCGTTGTCGATCAGGGTGAACGCTGGGTTGATCCTTGCGCCAGCTTATTTATTGGCTCTTTTTACAAAAAGAAAACAGGCGCTCCACGATCTTGCCGCCAAGACGATCGTGATTTATGTTGTGATCGACCCCCCATCGTCTAGAGTGTCCTTCAAAAACGCAGAACTGTGACGGCCAGCAACAGCGCGATATACAGCGCAACAACAAGACCCAGCGTCGCATGGCCTGTGCGGCCAATGCTTTGTGTGGCGGCCAAGGGAAGGGTGGAAAACTTCCTTTTTAAAGCCCACCGCGCTGCCTGACTTAAAACAATCCAATCCGCGCCCACAACAAGAACGGGCAAGGCGACTTTCAAGACTGTGATGGTTGGCGCGGGTAATGTTGTTACAAGTGGCGAGAAAAAGAAGAAGGCGAAAAGCCCGCCGCTGGCCATAAGGCAGAAAGCGGCCAGAGTGAGCCTCAACTGCCTTGTTTGGACGCGCAGGGCAAGCTCCATATGATCCATGATTTCTTTGGCTGTAGCGCCAGACAATCCGACGGGATAGATACGCCGCAAGTTATTGGGGTTTGTTTTGCCCTCAAGCGCCAGCTTGAGCGCATCCTGCATGGCGCGTGTTGTCGTTTGAAGGGGGACTGCGCCATGGGCGGCGCGCGCCAATGCGCGCCGTGGTTCTTTAAGGGCGCTATCTAAAAAGGCCGGAACGCCCAAAAGACGCCCCATCTTGCCTGCGCAGGCGATGATCGCGCCCTTACCATTGATGACGATCTTGATATCGGCATAGGGAATTTTGGCTTCTAGCAACAGCGTTGTTTTTTTCTGCGGTTTTTCGGGATCCTCTGGCACAAGGGCGATATCCGCATGGCCGTTGGGCAGGTTAGCCTCACCAAGGCGCGAGACGGCGCGAAGAAGGCCGCTGGGAAGTCCCGACGTGCTGCTAAGCGAAAAGGAGAGACGAGCGCCCTTTGTGATGTGCGCCTCACGCGTTATCACGCCTGTGCCTTGGCACGAATCGCAGGGGATAAAGCCTTTGCCTTGGCATTCGTGGCAGATCAATCGTCCTGTTTGGGCGCAATGACGGCAGGGGGCATAGCGCGTGCCGTTGCAAATAGGGCAGGGCTTAGAGGGGTTGGCGGGGTCTTGTCCGTTGCCGCCGCAGTGATAGCACAGCTCTTGCCCGCGTCCTTCGCAATAAGGGCACACAATAAAACCAAGCCCCTGACAATGATAGCATGGATGCTGCCCCGTTCCATTGCAGACGGGGCAGTTTTCTGTGGCGACAAGGGTTGTTGTTTGATCCGTCCACGTCAAAAGAGATTCATGCTGCCCCCAGCCATAGCCTTTTGTTTTTTTCAGCTCAGCCACGGCTTCTTTGACCCATGACTCTTCTTTCTCAAAGGCCTTTTGATTTTGGGCGATGGCTTCGTCAAATGCGGCAAAGGTTGGCAAAACCTGCACACCTTTAAGTTTGCTGCGTCCGTTATAGGCGTTGGTGCGAATCTCGCTATGCGGCGTCATGGTTAAAACGCCCGCCAGCGTATAGATCGCCTCTTTGGATTCAATCAGCTTAATGGCATCGGGCGCAAGACCATTGCCTTGGGCTAAAGCCTGAAGGCGGGACAGGGCGGTTGTGGTGAGAGTCTTTTGTTCGGTCACAAGAAACTGTTTCTTTTGGGAGTAAAACGACAGGAAAAGAACACCATGTTTGTAGAGAAAGAGTCAACTGTCCCCCCCTTCGTCATCCCGCACAGCGTCTGACGCGAAAGCGTCAGACGCGTGATGCGGAACCCATCGCCTGAAACAGCCAAAAGCGACTCTAGTTGAAAGTTCAGGTGATGGATCCAGCATCTTCGTCCCGCTCTACGCGGGACTTCGTGCGGGATGACGAGGGGGTAACCATACTTTGTGTGGAAACAGCATCGACGCTAAGGCGGTTTAAATCGCTCTGTGGTTATGTATAATTCCTGCGCCACCCCTATAAGGAAAAACCTTTTTAGGCCACTCCACGCTCGCCTAAACGCAAATGTGAGGCCTTTAAAAGCCCCGCTGCGATAGGACTGCAAAATCCAGCCCTCAAAAGTCATTGTTGTGCAGGGCACTGCGCATGGCAAAGGGGCTGCGCTGCCCCCTATTTCTTACCCTTAAACGCCGCGACGATCTGGTGCATGACCGAGGCCTGCCTAAGCGAGGATTTAGGTGGGGGGACTTTAACGGCAGAGCGTTTCTCGCCTTTTGTATGGCTATGGAGCAGCGCCGCGACATCTTCCTTGCTGAGCATCGGATCCTTGCCCCCCTTTTTGGATTCGCGCACGACTTTATCGATCTGCGTTGTTGCCAATTCTTTCAGATGAGGCTTGGCAAGGCCGAGCAAAAGAGCCTGATCGCGCACCGCCCATGTAATCAGCAGCTTTTGCGCGTCCTTTTTGTCGCCATGGGTCGCTTTAAGCGCTTCATGAATTTTGGCCGTAAGGTATTGCTCCGACATTTCTTTCTCCTTCAACGCGATCAAATCCATGACAGGATACCCCTTAATTCCTAAGATACGGTAAGCATCATAGTTTTTGGACAAAAATCATGCTATTCTCAACCCGTCTGGAAAGGAAGGCCAATCATGTCGCTTT
>DYNT01000225.1 GCA_020720905.1 Micavibrio aeruginosavorus | reverse complement strand
AACCTATCGCCTTGGCGAGCGCGTCTATGGCGAGGACATGATGATTAAGCTGTCCTCGCGCAACGCGAAGCTCTCGCGCTTTTGGATTGAGGATCAAAGCGACACCCGCCATCCTGACCCGCGCCTAATCGGCAAGACGGTGACGATCATCGATAACGAGGATCACTTCACCCGCATGTTGGCGCACATGATCCGTTCTCTTGGCATGATCCCCACAATTGTGATGAACGCCGATTACGATGCGGCCACCGATGACGCCGACTTGATCGTTTTAGGGCCAGGGCCTGGCGATCCGCGCGATCTCACCGATGCCCGCATGGCTAAAGCGACCGCGCTGTGCCGCGCTTTTGTGGCACAAAAAAAGCCGCTTTTGTGCATTTGCCTTGGGCATCAAATCCTGTGCAACGTCCTTGGCCTGCCGCTTGTGAAAAAGCAAAGACCCTTCCAAGGCGCACAAGAGTTGATTGATCTGTGGGGTGCGCCGGAACGCGTCGGCTTTTACAGCACCTTTGCAGGCAAGGTGGACGTAAGTTCTCTTTCGTCATTGCGAGGAGCGAACGTAAGTGAGCGACGTGGCAATCCATCACTTGAAGTGGCGAGCAGGGATGCGGGTGCAAAATTTAGGAGATGGATTGCCGCGCTCCCTACGGTCGCTCGCAATGACGGTAATACAGATATAGAATATTCGTTCGATGAACCAACAGGCGAGATTCACGCGCTGCGCGGCGATGGGTTCATAGGCTTGCAGTTCCACCCCGAATCCATTCTGACATCCAACGGCGTGCGGATTATCCGCGATGCCATAATGCGGCTGATGGGATGATGGAAAGGGGGCAGGAAATGCCCCTGAATCCTGTGCTTCAAAACAGTTCACGCGTTGGCAAGCAGTCAAGAAACCAAACGGAATGCCCGCTTTTCGCTTCCACCAGAGGCTACGGCGCGACTGGGGCTGCTTGACGCGTCGAAGCGCAGCGAAGACGGGCGCGGGAGTGACGGTGTTTTTTTGTGGCATCAGTTCCCTTTAGCGTCATCCCGCACGAAGCGTTTGACCGCGTCAAACGCGCAGATGCGGGATCCAGCCTGCCTTGCCGAAGCTGCGAAGCAGCGTAGGCAGGTTGGATTCTCTTTATTTCGCCAAAAAATAAGGATCGGGATTATTGAAAGAAAAAGTTTTCAACTGGGTCCCGCATCTTCGTCCCGCTCTACGCGGGA
>DYNT01000081.1 GCA_020720905.1 Micavibrio aeruginosavorus | reverse complement strand
CCATGATTTGCGCTCGCGTTTCGCGACCAATGATCGATTGGAAATCGCGCACCATAGCAGGGTAGGGGTGAGGCCCTCCGACAGTGCCGATGATGTAATAGGTATCGTCAACGTGGCTGACCCAATCTTGAAGCGCGGCGTTCATCGCGTCTTTCAGCGAGCGCGAGCCGGTTTTGACGGCGCGAACCTCTGCCCCCAAAAGGCGCATGCGAAAGACGTTGGGGCGCTGACGCTCGATATCCAGCTCGCCCATAAAAACGACGCAGGGCAAGTTGAAGAGCGCAGCGACGGTGGCGGTGGCCACGCCATGTTGCCCTGCGCCTGTTTCGGCAATGATGCGTGTCTTGCCCATCCGCTTGGCCAGCAAAATCTGCCCCATGCAGTGATTGATTTTATGAGCGCCCGTGTGGTTGAGCTCTTCGCGCTTCAAATAAATCTTTGCGCCCCCAAACTTTTCAGTAAGGCGCGGCGCATAATAAAGGGGCGAGGGACGCCCTACATAATGCTTCAGGTAATAATCCAACTCCTTTTGAAAGGCAGGATCGTTTTTGGTGGCGTTATAGTCTTTCTCAACCTCTAGGATCAAAGGCATCAAAGTCTCAGCCACAAACCGCCCACCATAGGGGCCAAAGTGCCCCTGCGCATCAGGCACGCAGCATAGGCTTTCCGTGTTGGATAAGGTGTTTTTCATGGGGCGCAGATTAGACAAAAAGAGCGGAGAAAGAAAGGGTTAATCAATCAAGGCCATGCCCCCTGTCAAATTCTTGTTGAACAGGGGGGGGAGGGCTAGGAATCCAAGTTAACAAATCACCCTCCCCTTGCGGGAGGGTCGAAAAATTCGACTCCGTAAGGAGACGGATTTTTCGGGGAGGGGTTTTATCGTCATACATTTTTGACCCCTCCCCGAAGATTTTACACGCTTCGCCCATAAAATCTTCGACCCTCCCGCAAGGGGAGGGTGGTTTTAGTGCGCCTGTTAACTTGATTTCGGAGCCGTGGGGGGATCAAGGGTGAAAGGAAGCGTTGCGCAGGGGCAAAGGTCTCGCTTATAGTGGCGACTATCAGCCTTTCATTTCCGTTGGATAGGCCAAGGAAATGCCCCAGATATGTAACCCTTGTTTATGAGAGCCGTTCTATGTCAACCGTTAATGAAGTTCGTGCCACTTTTATCGATTATTTTGCCAAGTTAGGTCATACGCCCGTTGCCTCTAGTTCTTTGGTTCCTTTAAACGATCCAACATTGTTGTTTACCAATGCGGGCATGGTGCAGTTCAAAAATGTTTTTACCGGCCTTGAAACGCGGCCCTACAAACGCGCTTGTTCCTCTCAAAAATGCGTGCGTGTCGGCGGCAAGCATAACGATCTGGAAAATGTCGGCTATACGGCGCGCCACCACACGTTTTTTGAAATGCTGGGTAATTTCTCTTTCGGTGACTATTTTAAGGAATTTGCCATCACCCATGCGTGGGATTTGCTGACCCGCGTTTATGGGTTGGATCCTGCGCATCTTTTGGTCACGGTCTATCACGACGATGACGAAGCTTATAATCTGTGGCGCAAAGTCGCAGGTTTTGACGACAGCAAGATTATTCGTATTGCGACGGACGACAATTTTTGGCGTATGGCGGATACGGGGCCGTGTGGCCCATCGTCTGAGATTTTTTATGATCATGGTGATCATATTATGGGTGGGCCTCCGGGGACGCAAGATGCCGATGGCGATCGGTTCGTTGAAATCTGGAACCTTGTTTTCATGCAGTTTGATCAACGCTCGCCCACCGAACTGTTGCCTTTGCCAAAGCCGTCCATTGATACGGGGACGGGGTTGGAGCGGTTGGGCGCTGTTTTGCAAGGCAAGTCCGATAACTATGACACGGATTTGATCCGTGGCTTAATTTTAGCGTCGGCGCATGCCAGCAGCGTTGAGCCTGATGGCGCCTACCGGTTTTCTCATCGCGTGATCGCGGATCACTTGCGGTCATCCGCTTTCTTGATCTCTGATGGCGTGATGCCGTCCAACGAAGGGCGCGGCTATGCTTTGCGCCGCATTATGCGTCGTGCGATGCGTCACGCGCATATTCTGGGTTGCCAAGACCCGATGATGCACCGCTTGGTTCCCGCCTTGGTCGATCTGATGGGGAATCATTTTACCGAGTTGGTCAAGCATCAAGCCTTGATCACAGAAACGCTTAGGCTTGAAGAGGTGCGGTTTAAGAAAACGCTTGATCGTGGTCTTAAGCTTTTGGAAGAGGAAACCAAGAATCTAAGCGCAGACCAAGCGCTTCCGGGGGCTGTGGCGTTTAAGCTTTATGATACGTTTGGCTTCCCCTTGGATATGACGCAATCGGCCTTGATGGAAAAGAAGATGACGGTCGATGTTGCGGGCTTTGATGCCGCGATGGCCGAACAAAAGCGCAAGGCGCGTGAGTCATGGGTGGGATCGGGCGATCAGGCGACGGAAACCATTTGGTTTGCGCTACGCGAAAAAAACGGCCCGACAGAGTTCTTGGGCTATGACGCTGAAACAGCCGAAGGCTGCGTTATCGCGATACTGGATCAAGACGGTAACGCCCTTTCTTCGGCCAAGGCAGGGGATAAGGTCGCGCTTGTGCTGAACCAGACAACCTTTTATGGCGAGTCAGGGGGGCAGGTAGGCGATACCGGAGAGCTTACCAACCCGACGACGCATATCACCGTGACGGATACCCAAAAGAAGTTGGGCGCTTTGCATATTCATATGGGAATCGTTGACAAGGGTTCTGTATCGGTTGGCGATGTCTTTGTGTTGACTGTTGACCATGAACGTCGTTTGGCGCTAAGAGCCAGCCATTCTTGCACCCATTTGTTGCATGCGGCTTTGCGGGCGCAACTGGGCGATCATGTGGCTCAAAAGGGATCCATGGTGTCCCCCAATCGCGTGCGCTTTGACATCAATCATGCGCGTGCCTTGACGGCGGAAGAAATTGAAGCAGTGGAAGATGAAGTCAACAAGCAAATCCGCGCCAATTTGCCCGTAACAACACGTTTGATGGAGCAGGCGGAAGCCGTCGATCTAGGCGCCATGGCTCTGTTTGGCGAAAAATATGGGGATGAGGTGCGCGTCGTTTCGATGGGGGATGAGGCGCAGGGCGCAGCGCCCTATTCTCTCGAATTGTGCGGTGGCTTGCATGTCCATCGAACCGGCGCTATTGGCGCTTTTAAAATTATCAGTGAGGGCGCGTTGGCCTCCGGCGTTCGCCGTCTTGAGGCTGTGACAGGGCAGGGCGTTTTAAAGGAATTGCGCGGCAAGGATAAAGTTTTGCGTGAGGTTTGCGCCGTCTTGTCCGTCAAACCAGAAGACTTGGCTGAGCGTTTAAACACCGTCATGGCGGATAAACGCAAGGCCGAACGCGAGGTGGCCGATCTGCGCCATCACATAGCGCTAGGCGGTGGCGGGGCTAAGGCTTTAGAGGTTGTAGAGCATCATGGCGTTTCCTTTATGGCGCGGGTCATAGAAAACGTGCCGCCCAAAGAAATGCGTTCTTTGCTTGACGATTTTAAAAAGAAAATGGGATCGGGCATCATCGCGCTGGCTGGCATTCATGAGGGCGCTGCCGTTCTGTTGGTGGGCGTGACGAAGGATTTGACCGCTACGTTTAATGCGGTGGCGTTGGTCAACGTGGGCGTGGCCTTGGTGGGCGGGACGCATGGCGGCGGTCGTCCCGATATGGCTCAGGCTGGCGGTCCAAACGCTGCGGGGGCAAAAGCCGCGCTTGACGCCATTGAAAAGATGGTGGCTCAAGGCGCTCAAGCTTTGTAAGCGACAAGCGTTTTAAGCTTTACCCCTACCAAAACAAGGCGTTAACCATAATGAAGGGTTGCGCCTAGGGTTTTTTTGGCGTACTTCAAAAAGGTTGAATCGATGATTCTTATTCAACATTCGCCTCCTTTTGTTGACAGAAAAGTGATAAGCCATGCAGCATTTAAACCCCTATCGTTTTTATGAGCTTGCCTCAAAGCTCCATGGGCTCTTTCTCAACACTACGCAAAATCGTGTGACGGAAATGTTCACGCCGTTGACAGAAGCCCAAAATGTTTTGGATGGGTGGATTAAGGGCGACTCGTTTGCTCTTGAAACATCGAAAAGCGACGCAGGCCGTCTTCTCAATAAAATAAGCTCTCTTTTCAGTAAGTATTATATCGACGCTTCTTCCAAACAGCTTAAGACTCCTTCTGGCGAGGACAGGATCGATGCGCATGAAATGGCGCTCCTTTATAGTTTGGTGGAAAAGTTTGAACATGCTTTGGCTGCGGAACTCTCTCACGCGCCGACCTATATGGCCAGCAAGCGTGGCATTTATTCAACTTATGACTTGATCGAAAACGCCTATCAGTGTTTTTCGCCTTCGATGCGCGATGCTTTGCCGGAAGCGTCTTTGGGTGAGTTTAATTTGGCGGGGCGCGCTTTGGCCTTTGGCCTTGGCACGGCGGCAGCCGTGCATTTGCTGCGTGCCATCGAACTTGTTTTGAAGCGCTATTACGAGATGTTTTCAGGGACGAGCGTTGCGAAGACCGAACGCTCTTACAGCATTTATTTGAAAAAATTGGCGATGCTTTCGGACGATGAAAACAATGAACGCCGTCCTGATAAACGCCTTCTTCAAATGCTGGCCCAGATCAAAGAACATTACCGCACGCCTCTTATTAATCCCGATAGCCTTATTACTGTTGAACAAGCTACGTCCCTGTTTGCCCTTGCCACCGCCGCGATCACGCTGATGGGGGAACAGATTATCCTTTGCCTCAAGCATCCAGAAGAATCCCCAACAGCAGCGGCTCCTGCCAAGGCAAAAACCGTCAGCGCTCCTTCCGAAGAAAAAAAGCTCGTCAAAGAAAGCAAAGACGACGCGGATGGGGAAGAAAGCTATGACTTCCGCCCCAGCAAAGCGAGCTAACGATTCAGCTCTTTTTCCCCTACAGCTTTCTGGCCTCTTCCACCACAAGGAGAGGGATGCCATCTTTGATGGGGAAGGCGAGGGCGGCCTTGTCGCTTATCAACTCTTGTTTTTCGGCGTCATAGCGAAGCTGTGTTTGCGACACGGGACAAACCAGCCTCTCCAGCAGTTGGGGCGATGCCGTGCGAATGGTGGAGTGGGGGACACTATCGTTATCGTTCATGGCGCTGAGCTTCCTATTACGAAAAGAGGAGAGTGGAGAGTTTCTTGCGGCCTTCCACAACGGCGGGATGGTCAAAGCCCAGAGCCTCGAACAATTTGATAAGCTGCTGCCTTGCACCATCATCCTTCCATTTTCTATCGCGCCGGACAATTTCAAGAAGTTCATGGATCGCGGTTTCTGCATCCTGCGTGGCATAGGCCGCCATGGCCAGATCAAAACGCGCCTGATGATTGTTGGGCTCTTGCGCCAGTTTATCCTTAAGCTCGTGCAGTGAGCCTGCCGCTTCTTGTGCTTGCCTTGCCAGATCAAGAGCGGTGCGGATAGGGTCCATTATTTTTTGGCTGGCCAAAGCGGGCGCAGCGCTTTCAAGAATCATCGCTGCTTTTTCTATTTGTCCCAAAGTGATCAGGCAGCGCAAAAGTCCAGCCAACGCGTCAACCTGATCGGGCGCTTTGTGAAAGATATCCGTATAGATGGAAAGCGCGGTTTGGATGTCGCCTTCTTTGAACAGCGTGGCGGCTTGCTTAAGCGCTTTGTCTAAACCGTCACTGTCCCCGCCCCCTGCGCCCGTCGTTTGAATAAGCTGCGCCAGCCATTGCTTGATTTGCGATTCAGGGAGAGCGCCCATAAAGCCATCAACAGGCTGCCCTTTATAAAACGCAAAAACGGCAGGGACGGATTGAACCTGCATCTGGGCTGCAATTGGCTGATTCTTATCGATATCAATTTTGGCAAGTTTGACCGCACCTTTTGTGTCTCTCACCACTTTTTCCAACGTGGGCATAAGCTGCTTGCACGGCCCGCACCACGGTGCCCAAAAGTCCACGATCACAAGCTGCGTGCGCGAGGCATCCAGAACCTCGGCTTTGAAATTGCTCAGCGTTACATCCACGCTGGTTGTGACGGCAGCAGGGGCAGGGGGAGAAGAGAGAGTCGTATGATCCATCAAGTTAATCCAAAAAAAAGGGGGCTATGCGGGGGATTATGCCTAAGACGCTGATTTTTGGCAAATGGGGTGTTCATAGAGGTCAAAAATGTCAAAAAAGGATCAAAAAGTGGCATCTAAAGGCTTGCAAAGTACGTTTCGTTCTGTATGATCGGCGCACTTTCGGAAGCGGGTGTAGCTCAGTGGTAGAGCACGACCTTGCCAAGGTCGGGGTCGCGAGTTCGAGCCT